>NZ_QAOZ01000019.1:0-142606 GCF_003050885.1 Rhodococcus sp. OK611 | reverse complement strand
GCACCGTCCTCGAAATCCACCGGGCGCTCGACGCCGCGGGCGCCCTCACCTGCGGCGCCACCCCGAAACCCCCCGGTATCGAACATGTGTACGAGTCTATGTGGGGCCACCGACAAGATGATTCCGAGGATTCAGTCGGGGGTGCCTCGATCTATCACTCGAAGTACCTGTTCTGGGGTATGTCCTGGCCAAAAGGCGTGCATCGCCCATGTGGCGCCGGCCGTGCTGAGTGCCTCGAGGTCGACGCCAGGACGAGCTACCACTGCGATATCGAACGACCCAGACGAACCACGCACGGTCTCGATTCTCTCCACGATGCGCGCAACCCCTGCCGCATCTGTTTCGAGTGGGAAGATTCCGTCGTATCGTGCGGCTCGCTCTATCGGGCGGCCCGAAGTGCGCTCGGTACCGAACCACAGCGGAATCCGTGGCTGCTGGACCGGCCGGGGGCGGATCTGCACGTTTTCTGCCACCAGGAGCCCACGGTGGGTGACGGTCTCGCCGGCCCACAATGCGGCCAGAACTTCGGCGCCTTCATCGAGCGCTCGGCCACGCTGACGAGGATCGGCGACGTCACCGAAGGCCGAGTACTCTCGCCCGGCATCGCTGCCTGTGCCCAACCCCACGATCAGTCGGCCACGACTCAGGTGGTCGAGGGTCACCGTCTCGCGTGCCAGTTTGATCACCCGCCGTCGTGGCAGTGGTGTCACCATCGGCCCCAACTTGATCCGGCTGGTGACTGTTGCCGCAGCGGCCAGTACCACCCAGGGATCCGCGATCGCCCACTCGCCCGCTATGGGACTCAGGACGTGATCCCAAACGAAAAGCCCATCCCAGCCCGAATTCTCAGCGGCCTGTGCAATGTCGGTGATCGCGTGCGGGTCAGCCAGTGCGCCGAAGAGCGGCACGTAGATTGCATGACGCATCGTCGAACCATAGCGCCGCTGTGCCCACAATCGGATGGGTCTGCGCAGTTGTGAGTGCGACCATCCAGCCTGACCTACGGGTTGTACTGTGAGCCATGCCATTCCCAGCTCGTCGAGCGCTCCGCGTACGGGCCTTGACGCTCACGGCGATTTTCGGGGCGGGTCTGCTCTACACAATGCTTGTCTACCGCAGTGTCAACGTCTTCACTCCGCCAGAAAGAATCGAGTCACTCGGCAGGACCTACCTTCTTGGCAACACAGAGTTCAGTCGCGAGGAACTTGATCAGCGGTACGGCCCCACTCACACCGAGGCCTGGACGCTCGAGCGAGCGGGCTTCTTGCCGCCCGTGCACGGTATCTATCAGTGGCAGAACGATGAAGTCCGCGGTGAGGCCACGACGAGCGCCTTCCTGAAGTGGGGCGATCGATACATCGCCTACTCGCTCTCGGGCGGCCCGTGAGTGCCCAACAGTCGGCGTCTCGCAATAGCGCAGGCGATGCTCACTCGTCGCCGGCCGAAACAACTACGCAGTGCTCGACTGCTCCAGTCCGAGGCGCTCCAACACCGCGTCGTGCAGCAGGCCGTTGCTCGCCACCGCGCTGCCGCCGTGCGGGCCCGCGCTGCCGTCGAGCGCGGTGAAGCGTCCGCCCGCCTCGCGCACCAGGATGTCCAACGGTGCCAGGTCCCACAGCGAGACCTCGGGTTCGGCTGCGATCTCGAGCGCGCCCTCGGCCAGGAGGCAGTAGGAGTAGAAGTCGCCGTAGCCGCGGACCCGCCACACCTCGTCGGTGAGTGCGATGAACTGGTCGCGGATCCCGCGGTCACGCCAGCCGCTCAGGCTCGCGAAGCTCAGGCTCGCCGACTCCAACCGGTCAACCGCGGACGCCGAGATCCGAGTGGGCTCACCGCCATCGAACGACGCGAAGGCGCCCGTACCCTCGGCGGCCCACCAACGTCGCTTCAATGCCGGTGCGCTGATGACGCCGACCACCGGAACCCCGTCCTGCAGCAGCGCGATCAGCGTGGCCCATACCGGAACTCCGCGGACGAAGTTCTTGGTGCCGTCGATCGGGTCGACCACCCACTGCCTGCCCTCGAACGTCGCGTCGCCGCCGAACTCCTCGCCGAGGACCGCGTCGTCCGGCCGCTCCGCCGCCAGCACCGCCCGGACCGCCCGCTCGACCGCGAGGTCCGCGTCCGAGACCGGGGTGAGGTCGGGCTTGTCGTCGACCTTCAGGTCGAGCGCGCCGAAGCGGGCCATGGTGATGGTGTCGGCCTCATCGGCGATGCGCAGTGCGAGTTCGAGATCGGTCACGGCGAAGACGGTACTCGACCCGGGTCCGGACTTCCTCGGCGATTCACCGCGCATTCAGCGCGAGTCGGGCGGCCGTTTCGCCGTGACTGTGACGATCGGGCTCGTGATGCTGACACGGCGCAGTGTTCTCTTCGGAGGTGGCGCGCTGGCGAGCCTTGCCGCGGCAGAATTCCTCGGTATGACCGCGCCCGCGCCCGGCCCACCTGCCCAGCCGATTCCGAAGCCGTCGACGGCCGTCTGGTTCGACGTTATCTCCGACATCCAGGGCGACCTCACCGACCTCGACCGTGCGCTCGACGGACTCGCGGCGTTCGGCCGGGCGGACGCGCTACTCGTCAACGGGGATCTCACCCCGAACGGCCGCGAGCACGAGTACGAGGAATTGTTCGACCGGCTGCGCCGCAGCGAGCATCCGGCCGCGCTGTACACGATCGGCAACCACGAGTTCTACAACGGTGAATCGAGTGAGGTATCGGTCGCGCGGTTCCTGCGGTACTCGGCGATGCCGGGGCTGTTCTCCGCGCACGAGGTCGGCGGGGTTCCCGTGATCCGGCTCGGCACGACGGACGGCAGCGAGGCGAGTGGGCACTGTGTGATCCTCGGCCGCACCCAGCTGGACTGGCTGCGGGACACCCTCGAGGAGCGCCCGCGCGAGCGCCCGGTGCTGGTGATGAGCCATCACGCGCTGCCGGGCACGGTGTCGGGGACGTTCACCGATCAGCTCACCCAGGCGCCGAAGATCTACAGCGGTGACTATGCGGAATCCGACGAGCTGCTGGCTCTGCTCGCCGGGTTCCCCAACGTGCTGTTGCTGAGCGGCCACACCCATTGGAGCCTGTATCGCGAGGACTGGCTGACCAGGCGGACCGTGCCGGGCGGGCACCCGGACGGGTTCGCGGCGGTCAACACCGGCGCAGTGCAGACCGGATTCGGCCCGGACGGCCGCGGCGGCGAGGAGCCCGTCGACCGGAACGAGAACCAGGGGCTGCGGATCGAGGTGGACGGGCCGACCGTCCGGGTCCACGCGCTCGACTTCCGGCGGAACGCGGTGATCCGGACGGCGGAGTTCCGCGTCGACGGCCGGCCCGGCCCCGTGGTCGTTCCGTCGCCGGGCTGGCCCGGCGCGGTCACCTGAGGGCGACCGCGGCGGCAATCGCCTGCGGGCACCGGTAACCTTGATTCTTGTGCATCCCGACGTTTCCGCAGACCTGGCCGAGCTCAACACCACCCTCACCACCGTCGAGCGGGTGCTGGACGTCGAGGAGCTGCGCCGGCGCATCGACGAACTCGAGCACCAGGCGGCAGATCCGGAGTTGTGGAACAACCAGGAGCACGCCCAGCAGGTGACCAGCCAGCTCTCCCACGCGCAGTCCGAGCTGCGCCGGGTCGAGGGCCTGCGTGGACGCCTCGACGACATGCCGGTGCTCTACGAGCTGGCCGAGGACGAGGGTGCCGACGCCGTCGCCGATGCCGACACCGAGCGTGCGTCGCTGCGCGAGGACATCGCGGCGATGGAAGTCAAGACCATGCTCTCGGGTGAGTACGACGAGCGCGACGCGCTGGTCAACATCCGGTCCGGCGCGGGCGGCATCGACGCCGCGGACTGGGCCGAGATGCTGATGCGCATGTACATCCGCTGGGCCGAGAAGCACGGCTACGGCGTCGAGGTCTACGACGTCTCCTACGCCGAAGAGGCCGGCATCAAGAGTGCGACCTTCGCGGTCAAGGCGCCCTACACGTACGGAACACTCTCCGTGGAGATGGGCACCCACCGCCTGGTGCGGATCAGCCCGTTCGACAACCAGGGCCGCAGGCAGACCTCCTTCGCCGAGGTCGAGGTGCTGCCGGTGGTCGAGACCACCGACCACATCGAGGTCAACGAGAACGACGTCCGCGTCGACGTCTACCGCTCGTCCGGCCCCGGCGGTCAGTCGGTCAACACCACCGACTCCGCGGTGCGGCTGACGCACATCCCCACCGGCATCGTGGTGACCTGTCAGAACGAGAAGTCGCAGCTGCAGAACAAGGTCTCGGCCATGCGGGTGCTGCAGGCCAAGCTGCTCGAGGTCAAGCGCCGCGAGGAGCGGGCCGAGATGGACGCCCTCAAGGGCGACGGTGGCAGCTCCTGGGGCAACCAGATGCGTTCCTACGTGCTGCACCCCTATCAGATGGTCAAGGACCTGCGCACGGAGTACGAGGTGAACAACCCGTCGGCGGTGCTCGACGGCGACATCGACGGCTTCCTCGAGTCCGGCATCCGCTGGCGGATGAGCGCGGAGCAGGTCTGAGTCGGTGTTCACGGCGTTCAAGCTGGTCCCGGATACCGGATTCGAAGTTTGGCTGAGGTCCAGCGGCCTGGAGATCGTGCTCTATGTCATCGGCGGGCTGCTGGTCGGGCGGTTCCTCTCCTGGCTGGGGAACAAGGTCACCGATCGGATCGACCTGAACTACCACCAGGGCGACGCGCTGGTCCGTTCGGAGGCGACCAAGCACAGGCACGCCCTGGCCCAGGTGATCACCTGGGTGCTCATCATCATCGTGTACACCCTGGTGACCATCGAGGTGCTGCAGCGGCTCGGCTTCTCGGTGGCGAGCCTGGTCGCGCCCGCGACCGTGCTCGGTGCCGCGCTCGGTTTCGGCGCGCAGCGTGTGGTGCAGGACATCCTGGCCGGCTTCTTCATCATCGCCGAGCGGCAGTACGGCTTCGGTGACGTCGCGAGGATCGCCATCACCGGATCGTCGGAGGACGCCTACGGAACGGTCGAGGATGTGACCCTGCGGGTGACGCGGCTGCGGTCCTCCGACGGCGAGGTCATCACCGTGCCCAACGGACAGATCGTCAAGGCCGTCAATCTGTCCAAGGACTGGGCGCGGGCCGTGGTCGACGTCCCGATTCCCGCCACCGCGGACATCAACCACGTCAACGACGTACTGCGGGGTGTCGGCCGCGAGGCGTTCGCGGACGCCGATCTCGAACCGCTCCTCCTCGACGAGCCGTCGGTGATGGGCGTGGAGAGTCTCGAGCTGGACACCGTCAACATCCGGATGGTCGCGCGCACCCTGCCCGGCAAGCAGTTCCAGGTGGGACGCGAGCTGCGGGTGCGGGTCGCCGAGGCGCTGCGCCGGGAGGGGATCCTGGTTGGCCCGGAGTTGGCGGCCGATCAGATCGGGGGCAACGTATGACCGCCGAACGTGCGAAGAAGACGGAACCGGCCAACAAGCAGGAGCGACGCTGGTCGGTGCCGAAGACGCTCGGCCGCGCCAGGACCTCCACGGTCGCCCTCTCCGTGGCGTTCGTCGCCACGGCGATGCTGCATGGATACCTCAATCCGGAACCGCCCAAAGACGATGTGATCGGGCCTACGGCGCCGGTGCTTTCGGAGACCCAGTCGCCGACCCCGCAGCGCTCGGAGCCGAGCACGACCACCCCGCCGCCCAGCAGCAGCAGCACCACAACTGGTGCGCCTTCGACCACCTCACAGCAGCCGGTCACGACCACCCCGCCGCCCGTCGTGGTGCTGCCGCCGTGGCTGTCAGTCCCGTCCGGCGTGGAGCTGCCGGAGGGGGTCGTGACGGCCACCCCCGAGACGTCGACCACACCGCCCACACCCACCCCGTAGGGCCTGGACCTGCGGGTCCGTCGAAACCCAAGGTCACCGTCGGATAACGGCTAAACTGGCTCCCCGTGATCAGCGTGGAGAATGTGTCCAAGTCCTACAAGACCTCGTCGAGGCCTGCACTGGACAAGGTGAATGTCTCGGTGGACAAGGGCGAGTTCGTCTTCCTGATCGGCCCTTCCGGGTCCGGGAAGTCCACCTTCATGCGGCTGCTGCTCAAGGAGGACACCCCCACCTCGGGCGACATCAAGGTCGGGGACTTCCACGTGAACCGGCTGTCCGCGCGCCGGGTGCCGAAGCTGCGGCAGAGCATCGGCTGCGTTTTCCAGGACTTCCGGCTGCTGCAGCAGAAGACCGTGACCGAGAACGTGGCCTTCGCCCTCGAGGTGATCGGCAAGCCGCGCAACGTGATCGATCGCACCGTTCCTGAGGTGCTGGACCTGGTCGGCCTGTCCGGCAAGGCGGACCGACTGCCCACCGAACTCTCCGGCGGTGAGCAGCAGCGCGTCGCCATCGCGCGGGCATTCGTGAACCGGCCGCTGGTGCTGCTCGCCGACGAGCCCACCGGCAACCTCGACCCCGACACCACCGGCGACATCATGCTGCTGCTCGAACGGATCAACCGCACCGGAACCACCGTGCTGATGGCCACCCACGACCACCACATCGTCGACTCGATGCGGCGCCGGGTGGTCGAACTCGACCTCGGACGCGTGGTGCGCGACGAGGCCCGCGGTGTCTACGGCGTGGGGCGTTAGGTACCCCCGACCCCTCGCCGTTCACCCCGACATACGAAGGACAAGACTTTCCGATGCGCGCCAGCTTCATCTTCAGCGAGGTTTTCACCGGCCTGCGCCGCAACATCACGATGACCATCGCGATGATCCTGACGACCGCGATCTCGCTCGCCCTGTTCGGCGGCGGACTCCTCGTCGTCCAGATGGCGGGCAAGACACAGCAGATCTTCCTCGATCGGGTCGAGGTGCAGATCTTCCTCACCGATGATGTGTCCATCTCCGACCCCGACTGCAACCAGGACATCTGCTCGGCCCTGCGCAGCGATCTCGAGAGCACCCCGTCGGTGGTGTCCGTGCAGTACCTCAACCGCGCGGACGCGGTGGCGGACGCCAAGGAGCGGGTGTTCAAGGACCAGCCCGAGCTCGCGTCGATGGTGAGCGAAGACTCGCTGCCCGCCTCGTTCAAGATCAAGCTCAGCGACCCGGAGCGGTTCGGGGTGATCAACGATTCGTTCGGTGCTCGACCTGGTGTGCAGAGCGTGCTCAACCAGCGTGACCTGGTCGAGCGGTTGTTCAGCGTGCTGAACGGAATCCGGAACGCGGCCTTCGCGATCGCCATCGTGCAGGCGATCGCCTCGATCCTGCTGATCGCGAACATGGTGCAGATCGCCGCGTTCACCCGTCGCACCGAAGTCGGGATCATGCGGCTCGTCGGCGCGACCCGTTGGTATACCCAGCTCCCGTTCCTCTTGGAGGCCGTGGTCGCCGCGCTGATCGGTGCCGTGCTGGCGATCGCCGGATTGTTCACCGCGAAGAATCTGTTCATCGACGACGTGCTCACCGACGTCTACGACGCGAACATCGTCGCCCGGATCTCGAACAGCGACGTGCTGCTGGTGTCGCCGTTCCTGGTGCTCACCGGCGTCGGCATGGCCGCGATCACCGCCTACATCACGCTGCGGCTCTACGTCCGTGAGTAATCGGTTGCGCCCCGGGCATATCCTGGGGACAGAACTCGATCACTGCGCGGACTGAAGGGGCCCGAACGTGAAGGAAAAGGGCCGCAAGGTCATCGCGACCAACCGCAAGGCGCGACACAACTATTCGATCATCGACGTCTACGAGGCGGGCGTGGCGCTGGTCGGCACCGAGGTGAAGAGCCTGCGCGAGGGCAAGGCGTCGCTCGTCGACGCCTTCGCCACCGTCGACGACGGCGAGGTGTGGCTGCGTGGGCTGCACATCCCCGAGTACACCCAGGGCAGCTGGACCAACCATTCGCCGCGGCGGACCAGGAAGCTGTTGCTGCACAAGCGCGAGATCGAGCACCTGGTCGGCAAGACCAGGGAGGGGAACCAGACGCTGGTCCCGCTCTCGATGTACTTCTCCGACGGCAAGGTCAAGGTGGAGCTCGCCCTCGCCAAGGGCAAGCAGGACTACGACAAGCGTCAGGACCTCGCGCGACGGACGGCCGAGCGGGAGGTCACTCGTGAGCTCGGGCGCCGCGTGAAGGGCATGAGCCGCTAGCGTGCGACCTGGGCCGCCAGCGCGTCGGGCATCAGCTCGTAGCGCAGGTGGCAGCGGGAGAACTCGGCGTTGCCGTGCACGAGTGAGTTGAGCTCGACCGGGTAGCGGGCGAGCTCGATCTCGGGCACCTCGGCCCGCAGCAACGACAGTCCCGGACCCTTCACCTCGGTCCCGAGGACCCGGCCACGCCTGGCAGACAGGTCACTGAGAACGGCGCCGAGATAGTCGTCGGGGAGCGTCACGGCGACGGCGGCGACCGGTTCGAGCAGTCGGATCGAGGTGTGCCCCGCGGCGTCGCGGAGGGCGAGGCTCGCGGCGGTCTGGAAGGCGGCGTCGGAGGAGTCCACCGAGTGCGCCTTCCCGTCGACGAGGGTCACCCGCACGTCCACGAGCGGGTGACCGGTCGCCACGCCCTTCTCCAGTTGGGCGCGCACGCCCTTCTCCACCGACGGGATGAAGCCCTTCGGGACCGCACCGCCCACCACGTGTTCGCGGAACTCGAATCCCGATCCGGTCGGTAGCGGTTCGACCTCGAGGTCGCAGATCGCGTACTGGCCGTGGCCGCCGGACTGCTTGACAAGCCGACCGTGCCCGGATGCGTTGCCGCCGAACGTCTCCCGCAGTGCCACCTGGTACGGCACGGTGTCCACGTGGACGCCGTGCCGGTTGCGCAACCGGTCGAGCGCCACCTCGGCGTGCGCGTCGCCCGTGCACCACAGGACCAGTTGGTGGGTGTCCGGGTTCTGTTCCAGCCGCAGGGCCGGGTCCTCGGTGGTCAGCCGGGTCAGTGCCTGGGAGAGCTTGTCCTCGTCGGTCTTGCTGTGCGCCTCGACGCCGACCGGCAGCAGCGGCACCGGCAGCGCCCATGCCTCCAGCGGGGCAGGGTCCTCGGTGTCGCCGATGGTGTCGCCGATGTGGACGGTCAGCTTGGGCAGGCAGACGATGTCGCCCGCGACCGCCTCGGGCACCGGTCGCTGCAGCTTGCCGAACGGGCCGGTGAGGGTGGTGACCTTCTCGTCGGTGCTCGCACCGGAGGTGGCTGCCGCGCCTGCGACGTGGACGTGGGTGTCGGGGAGCAGCGTGCCGGAGAAGACGCGTACGAGGCTGATGCGGCCGACGTAGGCGTCGCCGGTGATCCGGATGACCTGAGCGGCGAGCGGGGCCTCGGGGTCGGCCGCGGGCGCGGGTCCGCGCCGGTGGGTGGGATCCGGGAACGCGCCGGTGATGAGGTCGAGCAGTTCCGCCGCGCCGACGCCGTTGTCGGTGACGGCGAGGGCGGGGTGCAGGGCGCAGTCGACGATCTCCCGGCGCAGGCCGTCGGTCAGCGCCTCCTCGTCGAGCGGTTCGCCCGCGAGGTAGCGCTCCATGAGGCCGTCGTCCTGGCCGGAGATGGCCTCGACGAGGCTCTCGCGCGCCGCGTCGGCATCGGGGCAGGCGCCGGGTTCGCCGTAGCTGCGCCCGGTGAGCAGGCCGAGCGACCCGCAGGGCCTGCCGTCGGCGAAGACCGGGAGGTAGACCGGCCGCAGCGTGTCGGTGCCGAGGCCGAACGCGTCGTGACAGGCGGTGAGGATCTCGTCGAAGCTGCCGCGGGCCACGTCGAGTTTGGCCACCACGATGGCGCGGGGGATGCCTGCCGCGGCACATTCGCGCCACAGCGCGCGGGTGGGGGTGGTCACCGGGTCGGTGGCCGAGACCACGAAGACGGCGGCGTCGGCGGCGTGCAGACCGGCCCGCAGCTCGGCGCCGAAGTCGGGATGGCCAGGCGGGTCGAGGAGATTGACCTTGCAGCCGTTCCACTCCAGCGGCAGGACCGCGAGCTGGACCGATCGTTGCTGTTGGTGCTCGATCTCTTCGTAGTCGGAGACCGTGTTGCCGTCCGGGATCCGGCCGGCCCGGCCGATGGCCCCGGCGGCGAACGCGAGCGACTCGGCCAGCGTGGTCTTGCCCGCGCCGCTGCACCCGATCAGGACCACATTGCGCAGCTGCTCGGGACGCGAGGCGGGTGGGGCGTTGCCCGCGCGAACCGTCATCCGGTCGGCCATCGATGTCTCCTCCCGCAGCGACGGGCTGACCCGATTCTAGGCGGGTCGGCCCGTCGCAGCCGGAGGAATGACCTATCGAGGGTGCAACAACCTACTTCGCGACGCGCTCCCACATCTGCAGGTAGGCCTCGGCACCGCGGCTCATGTCCTCGATGATCTGGTCGCCGTCGTCCCCGGCGGCGATCCGCATGTCCGCGATCCAGTCGGGGATCAGCCCGTACTGCGCGACGCCGTCCTTGTTGAGGTCGAAGACGCGCTCGCCGGTGCGCTGGCGATCCATCGTCGTGCCGCCGTCGAAGGTCTTGTACGGATACTGCAGCGGGTTGGTGTCGGCGTCCTCACGCGGGCGCGCCTGCGGGCCGAAGCCGTTGGTGTCCGCGCCGTAGCCGAAGCCGTAGTAGTAGTCCTCGCTGCGGTCCGCGCGGGCCTTGCGCCAGGCGGTGACGAAGTTCTCCTTCTTCGGGTCGGAGTTGAGGCCCGAGGCGTAGGCGGCGACGAAGCCGCCGAGCGCGTAGATCCGCTCGTAGTTCAGCGGGTCGGTCCAACTGTGGCTCGAGACCACACCGGAGTACTTGGCCTCCTCGAGGATCCGGAGAGTGTCCTCGGCGGTCTTGACGCTCATGTGGTCGACGTCGACGATCATGCCGCGATCCATCATGCCGCGGACCATGTGCTCGCCGAGCTTCGTCAGGCCGCGGGTGTTGCAGAGCGGGCCGGACGGGTAGACCGGTGTGGTGACACCGGGCGGCAGCGCGGACATCACCTCGGCCGGCGCGTCGCCGAAGGAGAGCAGCGGGTTGTCGTGCACCGGGCCCTTGCAGGATTCGGCCTCCCAGAACTTGCCGGTGCTGAGGAAGTTGCCCGCGTTGACAGCGATGCCCTGGATGCCGCCGTCGAAGCGGACACCGCCGAAGGCGTTGTCGAACTTGTGCGTGACGATCATCTGCCGCACGCCCATCGCGTAGACCTCGTCGAGGCCACGGTCGACATCGGCCTCGGTGCACTGGGGCACGTCGTTGCGCTGCGAGCACCCGAACGGTTCGGAGGTCTCGATGCCGATCGTCACCGCGAGCTTGCCCTCGCTGGCGACCTTGCGGACCTCCTCGGGAGATCGGACGACCCGGAACCAGCCGCGGCCGGGGCCGCCGTACTGGGCGTCGATGTAGTCCTGCATCTGCCGGACCTGCTCGGCCTGCGCACGGATGGTGTCCATGTCGTTGCAGGAGCGGTTCTTGAGCGGGTAGATGTCGCAGAGGACCCGGTTGTTCACCAACAGGTTGGTGAAGATGCGCAGTCCGCCGCGCCAGGCGCGCTCCACCCACCGGTAGTAGGTCTGCTCGTGGGTCAGCGAGTCGGCGTCCGGCCAGTCCTCGAAGGTCGGCCAGCCTACGGTGTCGTGCTCCGCGACCGGGCTGCCGTGCGACAGGATGTTCTCGAGCAGCGCCGGCATCCCGTCCTTGCCGTGGTCGGCGCAGTCGCGCAGCGCGACGGTGATGCCTTGCGGGTCGAAGGGGGTGCCGCAGTGCACCTGGCCGCCGATGAACAGGTTGGCGTCGAGGTGGACGTGCGCGTCGATGAACCCGCGCACCTCGCCGTTCGGTCCGGTGCCGGAGAGCGGCTTACCGGTCGCGTTCACCTCGGAGTCCGGGAAGGTCGCGCAGCCCTCGGCCGGGGTGAGGACGAATCGTCCGCCCGCGGGATTGACGCCGGGGTCGGTGAGCTCCAGCCCACCGTTCGCGGCGGTGAGCTGGCTGCCGTTGTCCGTCGCGGTGACCGCGTAGGTGCCGTCGGTGTGCGTCAGCGTCCAGTCGGTGGTCGGCAGCGCGTCGCGGGTCGAGACCACCGCACTCTTGCCGTCGTGGGCGAGCATGTCGCCGCCCTTGCCGTAGAACATGAACCGGCCCAGCTGCGCCGCATGCGTGCGGAACGCCTCGGCACCGCCGACCGTGTCGGCGTCAGCGCGGTAGCCGCCGTCGGCGCGGCGGACGAACTTCCCGCTCTGCTCCGACTTGAGGGCGTAGCAGCCGTTCGCCAGCCCGAAGACGGGATCGTCACCGGGGCCGATCGGGTCGGACGAGGGCTGAGACGCCGCGATCCCACCGCCGGCCAGGACCAGCGCCAGCGTGGCGGCCAGCGCGTTTACCCATCGACGGCGTGTACGCCCTGGTTGATGTGTCATGTGGCTTCGACTTCCCCGATCAATCAGCTAACTATTTTGCTGAGAAGGGTAGTTGATTTTGGACGGACGTCCAGATGAAACGCCGCGGAATTTAATGGGATGATTTCGCGGCGCAGGGGCGTTACAGTATGTGGTCCCAGCACGGTGTTGGGTACGTACGGGGCTGAACGGTTTCGACTTTGTACGTTGAGTTAGGGGAAGCGTGTCGGTGCAGGCAAGAGACCACCGTAAGCGTCGCTGCAAACCTATAAGCGCCGATTCCAATCAGCGCGACTACGCTCTCGCTGCCTAAGTAGCGAAGCGTGTCTGTCAGTCCGATCTCGCCCTCGGGTCGGGTACTGGCATCAGCTAGAGGGCTTTACCGGTCGGCTCGGTCACGGAGTCGTTCGGGACATCAAACAGTGACTGGGATCGTCATCACGGCTTGTTCGCGAGACCGGGAGATCCGAGTAGAGGCTTAGCGAACTGCACACGGAGAAGCCCTAGCGATTCGGCGGAGGACCCGGGTTCGATTCCCGGCAGCTCCACACAGGCCAGGCCGGAGAGTCATCACAGACTCTCCGGCCTGGCCCTTTTTGTGCAGGAGACACGCGGCCAGGAGCTCCAGTGTTGCCGATGCGTAACGTCGGGTTACGGAACCCTACCGCCAGGTTTCTTTCTTGTAATGCATTGCGCCCCAGGGTGTTCAGGGCTTGGTGATGATGCTTTCGCTCGGCTACAAATGCATCAGCGCCGAGGTGGCGTCACAGCGAAGCGAGGCTTCACGGTCGAGAAGGAGTGATCACATGGGATCGACAGCAGAGGATCTCACCATGGTCGCAGCAGGGGCGACCTTGGTGTCGGCGCTGGTTGCGGTGATCGCGGGCGTCGCAGGCGTCGCATCGCTTTCTGCGTGAGCGTGCCCACGCTCAACGCCAGCTGAGAGGGCCCCGCAGTCGAAGTCGGCTGCGGGGCCTCGCTGTGTTCGGTGCCGTGTGCCGAACCCGGCCGGGTCAGCGCGGCGGGGGGAGCAGGGCGGTGACATCCGAGCTCCGCCGATGCCATCGCACGCTCCCCGAACTCGGTGAGATAGCCGCCGACCCGAGGTCCGGCCGGGCGGAATTCAGGCCCGCGAGGATGTACACGTGGTAGGTGCTCGCCCCTTGCAGGACGTCGAGGGCAGCCGAGTCGTCGATGGGTGAGCCACGAATCGCGCACCCGACGTCACGCCGCCGACCTCAGCAGTTGCTCGGCGCGGGCTGACCGGCGAACCTGCCGTCGAGCCAGCCGAGCACCCCCGGTAGCCCCTCGATGCTGGTCGGGCCGTGGTCTCCGGGGAACACGCTGAACTGGACAGGAACACCGGCCGCGCAGTATCTGCCGACGGTCGCCGCGATCGAATCCAGGGGGGCCAGCTGATCGCCGTTGCCGTGCCAGACGTACACCGGTGCCCGGGGGAGTCCGGGGAACATCATCAGGCTGTTCTCATCGAAGATCGCCCGCACGGCAGGCTCGTTGATCTTGGCTGGATCGGCGGATACCTCTGCCGCGCTGTGATTTGCTCCGGCGTCGATGATCTCCTGGGAGCAGGCGTTGGCGATCCGGTCGCGCAGGGCCAGGCCCGCGCCGGTGAGGCCGCTGGCCAACGGGATCGAGGACGGGTACTCGCGTTCGAGACCGAGCGTGGCGGCGAAGCCGAGGCCGAACAGGGGATGCGGCGCGGTCCCGAGCCCGTTCGCGAGCTCGCTGAGGTTCGCAGGGACGCCGCCCGCCGCGACGCCGACGATGGGGAGTTCGGGGGCGTAGGTCGGCGCCAGGGCACCCGCCCAGCCGCTGGTCATCCCGCCGCCCGAGTAGCCGGCGAGCCCGACGGGGCTGTGACCGAGCCTCGCCTCGGGCAGGTGCTGCACCGCTCGTACCCCGTCGAGGACGATCTGACCACCCAGCCTGGCGGCGCCGTAGGCGCTGGTCGGGCCGAGGTGATCGGGCAGGGCGATCGCCCAGCCCCGCATCAGTGCGAGGTTCACCACCGGGGCCTCTTGGAGCTGTCCGTTGAACAACGTGTGTGACGGTCCGCATCGGGTCCCGAGTGCGTTGATGATGGCCTGGTACGACAGCAGCGGCCGGTCCACTCCGCCGCGCGGGACGAGGACGGTCGTCACGGCGGCAACCGGGTGGCCCGACGAGTTCGTGGAGCGGTAGGCGATCTGCCAGCCGTCCGCGTTCCCGAACCGGGAGACGTCGACCGGTCTGCTGCGGAGGATGTCGCCGTTCGCCCTGGCGGCCAGGTCCGGCGACGCCCAGTAGAAGGGGTCGGGGTCGGGCGCGGGCATCAGCGGCTGGGCCTGTGCGGCCGCGGGCGGCGCGGTGATCGCCGGTGAGATGGCGAGCGCGAGTGCCGCGAGGAGGGCCGAAGCGGAATCTCTGAGTGTGACTCTCATCGAAAGCCTCCGATGAATGGTGGGAGAAACCGGCACCATGACGCAGCTCACACTAGCGAAGATCGGCGCGCTCTTTCGCGGTTATCGGCGCGACACCCGGATCGAGGGCATGCTGTGACCGTGGATGCTCTGCCGATGTTCCCGCTCGGGTCCGTGTTGCTCCCCGGTGAGCTGCTGCCGTTGCAGGTGTTCGAGCCGCGCTACCTCGAGATGGTCGAGGACCTCACCTCGTCCCCGGACCTCCGGCGATTCGGCGTGGTCCTCATCACCCGCGGCCACGAGGTGGGCGGCGGCGACGAGCGCGCCGACATCGGGACCGTGGCGCGGATCGTCGACTACGAGCGGGTGCAGGGAGGGCGACTGCTGCTCGGCTGCGTCGGCGAGGGCCGCATCCGGGTGCGCCGCTGGCTGCCGGACAACCCCTACCCGCGGGCGGACGTGGAACCGTGGCCCGACGAGGGTTCGGACTTCGGGTCGGACTCGATCGACGAGGTCGGCGCGCTGGTGGACGAACTCGGCGGGCTGCTGATCAGGTCCGCGGCGGTGCGTGGCATCCCGGTACCGGGGTTTCCCAAATTGGACGAGTTGCCGGGTGAGATGGGCGACCGCGTCTACGCCCTCGCGGCGACCCTCCCGCTTGTCGCGGTGGATCGGCTGAGGTTGCTGTCGGCGCCCGGGCCGGGCGAACGTCTGATGGTCCTCGCCGAGGCCCTCGGCGACGTGATCGCCGCGGTGCGGTTCAGGCTGTCGGAGTAGATGATCGACATGCGCGGTGAGGGATCGCTACTCGCGGTGGTCGCGCTCGGCGGCGGGATCGGTGCGCTCGCGAGATACGGCATCGCGCACGCGATGCCCACTCGGGAGATCCCGTGGGCGACGCTGATCACCAACGTGACCGGCTGCCTGCTGATCGGCATCCTCATGGTGCTCATTACCGAGGTCTGGACGGCGCACCGGTTGCTGCGACCGTTCCTCGGGGTCGGGGTGCTCGGCGGCTTCACCACTTTCTCGACCTATGCGGTCGAGGTGCGGGGGCTGCTGGCGTCCGGCAACTATCCGATCGCGTTCGGCTATCTCTTCGGGACGGTGATCGCGGCGCTCGCCGCCGTCCTGGTGGGAGTGTGGGGCGCGCGGCTCATCACCGGTGCCGTCGCCGGGAAAGGAAGCTGACATGTCTTACTCGCGCACGGAGATGCGGCTGTCGATCATCCTCGGGCAGGACGACCTCTGGCATCACAAGCCGAAGTACCAGGAGATCGTCAAGCGCGCCCGTGCCGCCGGGCTGAGCGGTGCCAGTGTGTGGCGGGGTGTCGAGGGGTATGGCGCGTCCGCGCACATCCACACCACCAGGCTCCTCGACCTGGCCGACGGATTGCCGCTGCTGGTGGTCGCGGTGGACACCGAGGAGCGGATCCGCGGGTTCCTTGACGGCATCGGTGAACTGCTCACCGAGGCCACCGTGACCCTCGAGGGCGTCGAGCGGGTGCACTTCACCGAGGACCGGCCGTGACGGTGATGCTGGTCGTCCTCGGCGGCATGGTCGGCGCGCCCACGCGCTTCCTGCTCGACCGCGCCGTCGGTTCCCGCACCGACAGCGCGTTCCCGTTGGGGACCCTCACTGTGAACGTGATCGGGTCGCTGATCCTCGGTGCGCTGGTCGGCGGCGCCGCCCATGGCGGTGAGGTGATGGCCCTCGTGGGCACCGGATTCTGTGGTGCGCTGACCACGTACAGCACCTTCGGCTACGAGACGGTCCGGCTCGTCGAGGACGGGGTGCGTTTGTACGCGCTGGCCAACATCGTGGTCAGCGTCGCGGCCGGGATCGCCGCCGCGGCACTGGGGTTCGCCGTCGCGCACGCCGCGCTCGCGTGATCGAATGGCCATGACCGACAATCACCGAACGAGGAGGCGCGCCGTGGCGCACGATCGAGCGGGCACGCTTGCCCAGCCGCAGGATCTCGAGGACCTCGCGCAGCTGGTGACGGCCTACTACAGCCGCATCCCCGATCCGGAGAACCCGGACGAACGGGTCGCGTTCGGCACCTCAGGGCACCGCGGATCCAGCCTGGACGGCGCCTTCAACGAGGCGCACATCCTCGCCACCACGCAGGCCATCGCCGAGTATCGGGCACGTCAGTCGATCACCGGACCGCTGTTCCTCGGCCGCGACACCCACGCGCTCTCCGAGCCCGCCTGGACCAGCGCGCTCGAAGTCCTCGCGGCCAATGACGTTGTGGTGCTGATCGATTCCGGCGGCCGCTACACCCCGACCCCAGCGGTCAGTCATGCGATCCTGCGGCACAACGCCTCCGGTACGGCCGCACCGGCAGACGGCATCGTGGTGACGCCCTCGCACAACCCGCCACGCGACGGTGGATTCAAGTACAACCCGCCACACGGTGGCCCCGCAGACAGCACCGCGACCGCGTCCATCGAGGCCCGCGCAAACGAGCTGATCGCGGCAGGCCTGGTCGGGGTCAAGCGGGTCACGCTCGCCGCGGCGCTCGCGAGCGCAGCCCGTCCCTACGACTTCCTCGCCACGTACCTCGACGACCTGCCGAACGTGGTCGACCTCGACGCGGTCCGCGACGCAGGCATCCGGATCGGCGCGGATCCGCTCGGCGGTGCCAGCGTCGACTACTGGGGTGCGATCGCCGAGCGCCACCGCCTCGATCTGACGGTGGTGAACCCACTGGTGGATGCGACGTGGCGGTTCATGACCCTCGACACCGATGGCAAGATCAGGATGGACTGTTCGTCCCCGGACGCGATGGCCTCGCTGATCGGGGCGCGGAACCGGTTCGACATCGCCACCGGCAACGATGCGGACGCCGATCGGCACGGCATCGTCACCCCAGACGGCGGGTTGATGAACCCGAACCACTATCTCGCGGTGGCCATCGACTACCTATACGCGAACCGGCCAGGCTGGGCGCCGGGCACCAAGGTCGGCAAGACCTTGGTGAGCTCTTCGATGATCGATCGGGTGGTGGCGGGTCTCGGCCGGGAATTGGTGGAGGTACCCGTCGGGTTCAAATGGTTCGTGCCGGGCCTGCTGACGGGTGAGCTGGGCTTCGGCGGCGAGGAGAGCGCCGGGGCATCGTTCCTGCGCACCGACGGCCGGGTGTGGACGACGGACAAGGACGGCATCATCATGGCGCTGCTGGCGTCCGAGATCACCGCCGTCACCGGGCGCTCGCCCGCGGCCCGGTACGCCGAGCTGGCGCAGCGGTACGGCAGCCCCGAGTACGCCCGGGTCGACGCACCCGCCACCCGAGAGCAGAAGGCCGCCCTGGCGGCGCTGTCCTCGGAGCAGGTCACCGCGACCGAGCTGGCGGGCGAGCCGATCACCGCCACGCTCACCGCGGCGCCCGGCAACGGTGCGGCGCTCGGTGGGCTCAAGGTCTGCACGGAGAACGCCTGGTTCGCCGCGCGGCCGTCGGGTACCGAGGACAAGTACAAGATCTACGCCGAATCGTTCAGGGGCGGGGAGCATCTCGCCCAGGTGCAGGACGAGGCGCGGGAGCTGGTGGCGCGGGCGCTGGGAGCAGACGCCTGAGCCTTTGCGCCGCTGGCTAGGATCGGTGGCAATCATGCATACCACCGCAAATAAGCTGCCACGCGAGATCTGGGTCCTGGTCTCCGCCAGTTTCGTCATCGCCCTCGGGTTCGGCATCGTCGCCCCTGCGCTGCCGCAGTTCGCCCGCAGCTTCGACGTCGGGTACATCGCCACGTTCTCGGTGATCAGCGTGTTCGCCCTGATGCGACTGCTGTTCGCGCCTCTCAGTGGGGCGCTGGTCCAGCGGTTGGGGGAGCGCCCGACGTATCTCACCGGGCTGTTGATCGTCGCGGTCTCGTCCGGTGCGGTGGCCTTCGCCCAGGGCTACTGGCAGCTGCTGCTGTTCCGGGCGATCGGCGGCATCGGGTCGACCATGTTCACCGTGTCCGCGCTCGGACTGTTGATCCGGATCACGCCGCCGGGCATCCGCGGGCGGGTGTCGGGCCTGTATGCGACGTCCTTCCTGTTCGGCACCATCGGCGGGCCGCTGGTCGGCGGCGCGCTCGCCGGCTTCGGGCTGCGCGCCCCGTTCCTCATCTACGCCGTCGCGCTGCTGATCGCGGCGGCGGTGGTGTACCTCAGCCTGCGCGAGTCCGCATTGGCCGCACCGGATTCGGGCGGCCACGTCGTCACGATGACGCTGCGCGAGGCGCTGGCGTCGGCCACCTACCGCGCTTCCCTGGTGTCGAACTTCGCCAACGGCTGGGTGTCGTTCGGCGTTCGGGTCGCGATGGTGCCGCTGTTCGTGGTCGAGGCGCTGGACCAGGGCACCGCGCTGGCGGGTGTGGCGCTGACCGTGTACGCGATCGGCAACGCGCTGGTGCAGATCCCGGCGGGCCGGATGTCGGATGTGCGCGGCAGGCGGCCGTTCGTGCTGGCCGGGCTGGCCGTCGCAGGGGCGGCGACGATGCTCCTCGGATTCAGCGAGAACCTGCTGGTGTTCCTCGCGCTGTCGCTCGTCGCGGGCGTGGGGTCCGGGCTGATGAACCCGGCCCAGCAGGCCGCGGTCGCGGACGTGATCGGCTCCAAGGCCAGGGGCGGTCCGGTGCTGGCCACCTTCCAGATGGCCTCCGACGTCGGGGTGGTGGCCGGTCCGCTGGTGGCCGGGGTGTTGGCCCAGTACCTGTCCTACGGGGTGGCCTTCGCGGTCACCGGCGCGCTGATGCTGCTCCCGATCGCGTTCTGGCTCGTCGCGCCGCGGACCATCCCACAGGCGTCAACCGGGGATGCCGACCCCGATCAGCGCGCCGACCAGGTAGGTGGCGGCGACGGCGATCCCGCCGAAGGCGAGCTGCCGGAGCGCACCGCGGACCTTCGACTTCGCAGTGAAGCTCGCCGCGATCGCGCCGACGATCAGTAGGCCGATCCCGCCAACGGTCAGCCCGGCGACGAGTGACTCGAATCCGAGCAGGTACGGGATCAGCGGGATGATCGCGCCGACACAGAACATCAGGAACGAGGAACCGGCCGCCACCAGCGGTGAGGGCTTCTCGCTTGGGTTGACGCCGAGCTCGTGGGTGAGGTGGATGTTCACCGCGCGTGCGGAGTCGTTGTGTACCTCGGCGGCCGCGGCCTCCGCGGTCGCCTCGCTCATCCCCATCGCGGTGAAGGTCTCGACCAGTTCGGCCTGTTCGGCCTCGGGGTAGCGGGCCTGCGAACGCGTCTCGACCTTCACCTCCGCCTCGATCTGCTCGTTCGCGGTGGAGACCGAGGCGAACTCGCCGAGGGCCATGGAGAACGCGCCTGCCACCAGGCCTGCGACGCCGCTGAGGATCACGGTGTGCGCGTCGACTCCCGCGCCGCCGACGCCTGCGATCAGCGAGGTGTTGGTGACCAGGCCGTCCATCGCGCCGAACGTCGCCGCTCGGAGCCAGCCGCCGGACACGTTCGAATGGGTGTGATCGAACTCATGGGGGAGCGCGTTCTCGGTGGCGTCGGGCCCCGGCTGCGGCTCGCTCATACCGGTGAATCTACGCCGATCGGTACCGTGGGCCAGGTGTGGATTCGTATCGTCAGCCTGCTCGCCAGGCTCGGGCTTGCCGCCGTCTGGTTGATCTCGGGAGTGCTCAAGGCCGCAGACCCGGCGGGAACGGTGATCGCCGTGCGCGCCTACCAGCTGCTGCCGGAGTCGTTGGTGCGGCCGGTCGCGAACACGCTGCCGTTCCTCGAGATAGCGCTCGGACTGTTGTTGCTGATCGGCCTGGGGGTCCGGATCGCGGCGATCGCGTCGGCGCTGCTACTCGTGGTGCTGATCGGGGTGATCATCTCGGTGTGGGCGCGCGGGCTGTCCATCGACTGCGGTTGCTTCGGTGGCGGCGGGGCCGCGGATGTCGACGGCTGGGACTACGCCCGCGAGATCGCCCGCGACGTCGGGTTCCTCGCCATGGCCGCGTGGCTCACCGTCTTCCCCCGCAGCCCGTTCGCGCTGGGGCCCGGATCGAGGCCCGCACTCTCAGTGCCCGCTCAGCATGAGATGGCAGAGTAAAGCCACATTTGACTCTCGGAGCGAAGGACTGCATCTGTGAATGCGAAGAACAAGCCCGTCACCTCTCTGCAGCCGACGTCGAGTCGGTCGACGTACATTCTCGGAGGGTTGGCGATCCTGGTGATCGCCGCTGTCGTGATCGGCGGGGTGATCTGGCAGAGCAACCGCAGCAAGCCGCGCAACGAGGGCTATGGGGCCGTGTCGAACTCGGCCGTGCAGGTGGCGGTGCAGGAGGACGGCGCCGTGCGGATCGGTCAGCCGGAGGCGGCCACCACGATCGACGTCTTCGAGGATCCGATGTGCCCGTACTGCGCCGAGCTGGAGAACACGAACGGCCAGGAGTTGGCGCAGAAGGTCGACGAGGGCAAGGTCGCGGTGCGGTACCACGTCCTCGACTTCCTCAACCGGCTCTCGGCCAGCGGTGACTACTCGACCCGCGCGGTGGCCGCGTCGATGTGCGTGGCGGAGAGCGGCGACGCGATCGCCTACTCCAAGTTCCACGCGGCGCTGTTCTCGCCCGAGAACCAGCCAAAGGAGAACGGCTCCTCGGATCACTCCAATGCGGACCTGGCCCAGATCGCCAAGGACTCCGGCGCCAACGACGCCGCGGTGGCGTGCATCTCGGACGGCGCCAAGGTGAACGACGCCGCCGCGGCGGCGCAGAAGGGCCGCGAGGCGCTCGCGGCCAGCGGTGCGGCCGGAACGCCCACCGTCATCGTGAACGGCACCATGATCGATGCCCTCGGGAATCCGAACTGGGTCGCCGAGCTGAACTGACTCGGGTCGCGAGGGGCGGACGGCGAGAGCGAGCCGCCCGCCCCTCGCTCCATCCGAGTAGGCTTTGACCAGGCAATTTGTTGGCCGGAGTGGCAATGGTGTAACTTTCTTCGAGCACGGAGGAGCACGCACTCCGGTGCGGAGAAACAACCGAATACGGGGCTATGGCGCAGCTGGTAGCGCACCACACTGGCAGTGTGGGGGTCAGGGGTTCGAGTCCCCTTAGCTCCACCCACAACAAAACCCTCATCTCGCGAACCGCGAGATGAGGGTTTTGTCGTAGTTCAGCCGATGTCGCGGTTCAGCCGAGCAGGAGCGACCTGGCGTGGCGGACCTCGGGCACGCCGATCGTCCTGGCGGCGAGCAGGAACGCCGGCACGGCGAAGGCCGCGGCCGCCAGCAGCGTGACCGCCGCGGCCTCGCGCGGGTTGTCGATGAACCGATGGGACAGCCCGACGGACGCGACGCAGAACAGGCCCGCGACGACCGATGCCCACAGCACGCGTGTGAACGTCTCGAGCACGGCGTGGAAGCCGAGCAGCCCGTAGCGGCGTCGCAGCGCCAAGTGTCCGCACACGGCGCCGACGAGGTAGGACAGGGAACTCGCGACCGGCAGCGTCACCACGACCACCTGGCTCGGGAGGGTGGCCGCGCTCAGCGCGACGACGGCGATCTTCGTCGCCACCATCGCGACGTTGATCAGCGCCGGTGTCCGCATGTCGTTGCCCGCGTAGAAGACCCGGAGCTGGAGCATGACCAGAGCGAACGGCGCGAGTCCGAACGCCGACAGCGCCAGCGAGATGCCGATGAGCCGCGCGGCGTCGACGTCGACGCGACCGATGAACATCACCGTGGTCAGCATCGGTCCCAGCAGGGTCATCGCGACGGCGGCCGGGACCAGCGCGACCACCGAGTACCGGGCGGCTCGCCCCATGTCCGCGATCAGTGCGCCGCGGTCGTCGTCGGCGACGGCGCGGGCGATGCGCGGGGTGAGCACGGTCAGCAGGGACACACCGAGGATTCCGTACGGGACCTGGAACAACAGGTCCGCGTAGGTGTAGGTCGAGACGCCGCCGTGGTCGAAGGCCACCAGCAGCACGAACGTCACGCCGACCTGGCTGATCGCGACATAGGCCACGATCCAGCCGAGCAGGCCGGCCCCGACGCGCACCGGCCTCCACGTGTACGGCAGGGGCCGGACCCGCCAGCTCCACCGGAATCCGGTCCGGCGCAGTGCCACGACCGTCCACGAGGCCTGTCCGACGATGCCGGCTGTGGTGCCGATGCCGAGGACCAATACCTGTGCGGTGGTCATCGAAGACGGTGTCAACGTCATCGGGCCGGGCACCAGCACGAAAATGCCGACCGTGGCGAGGACCATCACGTTGTTGAGGACCGGCGCCCAGGCCGCCGGCACGTAGCTGTCGCGGACGTTCAGGACTGCGGTCACCGTCGCCGCGAGCGCGTAGAAGAAGATCTCCGGGAACAACAGATACGCCAGCACGGTCGTCAACTTCGACTGGTCCGAATCCGACACCAGCGCCCCGACCAACAGAGGAACGCACAGCACCGCGACCACCGTCGCCACGGCGGCACCGATGATCGTGGCCAGCAGTAGGCGCTGGGTGAACTCGCGCGAATGGGCGCGTCCGCGCAACCGGGCCCGCGCCAGCACCGGCACGAACACGCTGCTCATCACCCCGCCGAGCAGCAGCTCGTAGACCATGTTCGGCAGGCTGTTCGCCCCGTTGTACGCATCGCCGACCACCGCGGTGCCCAGTACGGCCGCCAGCGCGAGCGTGCGGATGAAACCCGTCGCGCGACTTGCCACGGTCGCGGTCGCGACCGCGCCGGTCGAGCGCGCCAGCGTGCTCTGAATGTCCCCCACGCGATCCATGGTGCCCCACCGCACGGCGCGTGCCCGGGGAACCCGGGCGTCAGGTCACGGAAACCCAACGGTTGCCGCGGATCCTCGCCTGTCGGCGAAACATCTGTTTCACTTGGTGCCGAATGTGACCTGAGTGACTGGTGTTACCTGTGTGGAAGGAGAGCGGCGCCCGCGGACCAACCCGCACCCGGCGCCCATCCCGAAGATGAAGATGACCACGATGATGGCCGGGTTTGCCGCGGCGACCCTGACCGCGATGGTGCTGCCCGCGGCGGCGCTGGCCGAACCCGCAGCCGACACCGCAGCCGAGACGCCGCTGACCGGCAAGACGGTCTTCCTCGACCCCGGGCACCAGGGCACGGCCCACTCCGAGAACCTCTCCAGGCAGGTCGACGACGGCCGCGGGGGCAAGAAGGACTGCCAGACCACCGGCATGACCAGCCAGGGCGGTCTCGCCGAGCACACGATCAACTGGGACGTCTCGCAGCTGGTGAAGACCAGCCTGGAGACCCTGGGCGCCAAGGTCGTGCTCAGCCGTCAGGACGACTCCGGCTGGGGCGGCTGCGTGGACGAGCGAGCCAAGGCGGCCAACGACTCGGGCGCGGACCTGGCCATCAGCATCCACGCCGACTCCACCACCGCGGAGGCGGACGCGAGCAGGCGCGGGTTCCACATGATCGTTCCGGAGCTGCCGGTGCCCGACCCGGCCGTCGACAAGGCGCAGTCCGGTAAGGGCCTCGAGGCCTCGCGGGCGATGCGCGACGTCTACGTCAAGAACGGCTTCACGCCCGCGAACTACGCCGGGGTCGTCGAGGGATTGCAGACCCGCGGCGATGTGGCCGGTCCCGCGCTCACCACCGTCCCGCTGGTCTTCGTCGAGATGGGCAACGGGTCCAACCCCGAGGACTCGGCGGTCCTCGACAGCCTCGACGGCCGGCTCAAGCACGCGATCGCGATCACCACCGGCGCGGTCAACTTCCTGATGGAGGGCGGGACGGTCGCCTCGACGCCTGCCACGGGAACCGACGCGACCACGACCACCACCACCACGGCTGCTGCGCCCACGACGACCGCGACGGCCGTCGAGCCGGCCACACCGTCGACGCCGTCCACGAAGACCACCACGAAGCCCGCACCCCCGAGCGCGACGACAACCGAGAAGGCCGCCCCGGCGGACGCGGGGCTCAGCCAGGTGCTCGTGCTGCTGCAGCCGCTGCTCGAGCAGCTGGGCCTCGGCGGTTTCACCGGGCTGGCGACCGGCGAGAACCTGGGGCTGGTCTCGAATCTGCTGAGCGGGCTGCTCGAGGCGTTGACGGCGCAGGGCGCCGAGAACTGATCGCCCGACAGGGGCGCACTCGAACCCGTTTCGACCGACCTAAGATGGGTGGCCGGTCGAGACGGGAGGTCGTGTGGCAAAGCGATTGATACCGGTGGTCCTGGTCGCGGGATTCCTCGGTGCAGGCAAGACCACCATGCTCAACCACCTGTTGCGCAACAACCGCGGCGTGCGGATCGGCGTCATCGTCAACGACTTCGGCGCCGTCAACATCGACTCGATGATGGTGGCGGGCCAGGTCGATTCGATGGTCTCGCTGAGCAACGGCTGCCTGTGCTGCGCGGTGGACGTGAGCGAGATGGACTCGATGCTCGACCGGCTGGCCCACCCTCGCTCGGACATCGACGTGATCGTCGTCGAGGCCAGCGGGCTGGCGGAGCCGCGGAACATGGTCCGCCTCGTGCTCGGCAGTGAGAATCCGCGCATCGTCTACGGCGGGCTGGTGGTGCTGGTCGACGCCGTGGAGTTCGAGGACACCAGGGTGGCCAACCCCGAGCTGGATCTTCACGTGCGGATGGCGGACCTGTTGGTACTCAACAAGACCGACCGGATCTCCGAGCACGACCTGCAGTCGGTGCTGGCCCGCGTCGGGGAGCTGGGCGGCCGGGCGCCGGTGCTGCCCACCGCGCACGGCCGCATCGATCCGAGGTTGCTCTTCGACGAGGTGGCCCGGGTCGACGACGGTCCGCGTCAGCTCAGTCTCGACGAACTGCTCGCCGATCCGCACGACCACGACTGTGACGGCCATGATCATCTGCACGACCGCTACGAGGCCGTGACGTTCACCAGCGACCGGCCGATGGACCCTCGGGCCCTGACCCGTCTGCTGGAGGATCCGCCACCCGGCCTGTATCGAGTCAAAGGCTTTGTGTACTTCGGCATTCCCGGACACACCCAGCGGTACACGCTGCAGACCGTCGGCAGACACATCCGGTTCGAGACGGGCCCATGGGGCAGGGGAGCGGCGCGCGTCACCGAACTGGTGCTGATCGGTTCCGGCATCGACGTGGACGCGCTGCGGCGGCGCATCGACGAGTGTGTCCGGATACACGAAAGCGGTGCCGCGCAATCGCACGGCACCGCCGCGGCGGCCATGACCGGCGTGCACCGCTACGTGGTGGAGAACTAGAACCTAGGGACGCGTGGCGCGCCTGCGGCGCTGATTGCTGCCGCCGCCCTGCGAGCCGCCGGATCCCGGCGTCTCGCTGCTGTACATCACGGTGGGCTGCCCGGAACCCTGGCCGCGCCCGCGGCCACCCGAGCCCCGACCGCCGCCGGTGGCGGCACCCTCGCCGCTGCGGCCGGTCCCGGAACCGGACTGTCCGCGGCCACGGCCGCCGCCCTGCGCACCGCCGCCACGGGTGCCGCCCTGGCCGCCGCCGCTGCGAGCGCCGCCCTGGGCGCCGCCACGACGCTGACCGGCACCGGCTGCGCCGCCACGGCGGCCGCCGCCGCCCTGGCCCTGCGGCTGGGTGGCGGGCTTGGGTGCCGGGATGACGTGCGGCGCGATCTCGCCGACCAGCGCGTTGACCGGATCGGAGTCCGCCGTCACCTGCTGCGGGGTCACCTTGATGGCGGCCTTGCGCATGAGGATGGCGAGGTCCTTGCGCTGCTCGGGCAGCACCACGGTCACGACGTCGCCCGCGCTGCCCGCGCGCGCGGTGCGGCCGGAGCGGTGCAGGTACGCCTTGTGCTCCGCGGGCGGGTCCACGTGCACGACCAGCTCCACATCGTCGACGTGCACCCCGCGCGCCGCGACGTCGGTCGCGACCAGGACGCGGGCCTCGCCTGCGGAGAACGCGGCCAGGTTGCGGTCACGCGCGGCCTGCGACAGGTTGCCGTGCAGGTCAACCGAGGGGATACCGGCCTCGGTGAGCTGACGCGCCAGCTTGCGGGCCTGGTGCTTGGTGCGCATGAACAGGATCCGGCGGCCGGTGCCGGACGCCAGCTTGTGCACGAGGTCCTTCTTGGCGTCGACGCCGTGCACGTCGAACACGTGGTGCGTCATCGCGGCGACGGGCGAGTTGGCCTCGTCCACCGAGTGCAGCACCTCGTTGTGCAGGAAGCGCTTGACCAGCTTGTCCACGCCGTTGTCGAGGGTCGCGGAGAACAGCAGCCGCTGTCCCTGAGTCGGGGTGGCCGCGAGGATCCGCGTCACGACGGGCAGGAAGCCCAGGTCGGCCATGTGGTCGGCCTCGTCGAGGACGGTGATCTCGACGGCGTCGAGGGAGACGAACTTCTGCTTCATCAGGTCCTCGAGGCGGCCGGGGCAGGCCACGACGATGTCGACGCCCGCCTTGAGGGCCTGCACCTGACGGTGCTGCGAGACGCCGCCGAAGATGGTGGTGACGCGCAGGTCGTAGGCGCCGGCGAGGGGCTCGAGCGTCGCGGTGATCTGGGTGGCGAGCTCGCGGGTCGGGGCAAGGACGAGGCCGAGGGGGCGGCCCGGGCGACGCTTGCCGCCCGCCAGGTCACCGGCGAGGCGGGCGACCATCGGGATGGAGAACGCGAGCGTCTTACCGCTGCCGGTCTTGCCCCGTCCGAGCACGTCGCGGCCGGCAAGGGTGTCCGGCAGGGTGTCGACCTGGATCGGGAAGGGAGAGGTGATGCCGCCGTCGGCGAGCGCCCTCATGAGGGGTTCGCGCACGCCGAGTTCAGCAAAGGATTTCGTCATGTGGGTCGAGTGCCTTTCAGGCATCGGGTTGCACTGTTCGACGCACGGGGAATCGAAAGGATCCACACGTCTGTCAGCACAAGATGGCGAGATTGCCGGTGGGCAAAATCGATCGCCGTAAGAAGAGCTCGTGCTGGGTGCACCGATCAACGAGTTCGTTGAGGAAGCGTTCCACGACGTTTGGCGCGCATACAGCCGCGCCAGGTGTCACCCAGGATAGCCGACGATCGGACCGCTCCGACCGTCGGCTGCGTCACACCTCTACAGCCCAACCCATTCGGTGACGCCGTCGGCGAAGTGCTGCCGCTTCCAGATCGGCACCTCCGCCTTGATGCGTTCGACCAGAACCGAGCAGGCCGCGAAGGCCTCCGCGCGGTGCGGCGCCGCGACCGCGGCGACCAGCGCCAGGTCCCCGACGACCAGGGGGCCCACCCGGTGCACGGCCGCGACCGGGAGCCCGGTCTCGGCGGACACCTGCTCGCAGCACTCGCGCAGGAAGCGCTGGGCGTCCGGGTGCGCCTGATACTCCAGTGCCGAGACCGACTGTCCGCCATCGTGGTTGCGCACCACGCCGCTGAACAGCACCACCGCACCGTGCTCGGGTCCCGCGACCGCCGCGTCCACCGCGGCCTGGTCGATGGGCTCGGTCGAGATGAGAGCGAGTAGCTCACGCATCGTGCATACCTCCGCCCGCAACCTGCGCCAGCAGGTGTTCCAGGATCGGTTCGAGTACCGACATGCCGTCGCGGACACCACCAGGTGATCCCGGCAGGTTGACCACCACGGTGCGGCCGGACAAACCGGACAGCCCCCGGCTGAGCGAGGCGTACGGGGTCTTCTCGGACCCCTTGCGGCGCATGGCCTCCGCGAGTCCGGGCAGCTCCCGGTCCAGCACGGCGCGGGTGGCCTCCGGGGTCTGGTCGGTGGGGGACGTGCCCGTGCCGCCGGTGGTCACCACGAGCGCCGGTGCACCGGTGAGCGCGTCGGCCAGCCCGGCGGCGATGTCGGCGTCGGCGTACACCAGGGGACCGCGCACCGAGAGGCCCTGCGCGGTCAGCCATTCCGCGAGAACCGGTCCGGTGGTGTCCTCCCGGGTACCGCGGGCGCCACCGGTGGAGGCGACCAGGACCACGGCGGATCCAGGTCCGGCCGTGGGGGTTTCGTCGTGGGCATCGGCCTCGGCCTCGCCCTCGGATTCGACGGCATCGGGGCGAACCCAGTGCCCGCGCTTGCCGCCCTCCTTGGTCAGCAATCGCACACCGTTCATGGTGGCGGCGGGATCGACGGCCTTGACCATGTCGTGCAGCGTCAGGCCTGCCACGGCGACCGCGGTCAGCGCCTCCATCTCGACGCCGGTCTGCCCGGTGGTCTTGGCGGTGGCCTCGACCGTGATGGTGTCCTCGGTGAACCCGAACTCGATCTTCACCGAGGACAGCGACAGCTGATGACACAGCGGGATCAGCTCGGAGGTGCGTTTGGCGCCCGCGATGCCCGCGATCCGGGCGGTCGAGAGCACGTCCGCCTTGGGCATGCCGTCGGCGCGGACCAGGGCGATCACCTCGGCGGTGGTCTGCAGTTCGCCGCCCGCCACCGCGATCCGGGTGGTGGTGGCCTTCGCGCTGACGTCGACCATGCGCGCGCGGCCCTCGCCGTCGAGATGAGTCAGCTCGTTCGCCGCCGGGCCGTTTGTCGTCGGTTCGTCGATCACAGTGGCCACACCCGCACGTTGTCTCCCGCCTTCATTGTCGTCACATTCTCGGGGATGTCGATCAGGACATCCGCGCGGGCCAGCGCCCCGACCAGGTGTGAGCCAGGCCCGGACTCGAGGGCGACGCCCGCGTCGACCCGTCGGCCGCGCAGGAACTGGCGTCTGCCCTGGATCGAGGTGATCGGCTCGGTCAGCACGAGTTCCTCCAGGGGGACGGCGGGCAGGCCCGCGGCCCGGCGAAGCAGCGGCTTCACGAACACCTCGAAGGAGACCATCGTGCTCACCGGGTTCCCCGGGAAGTTCAGTACCGGGACGCCGTCGATCTCGGCCAGGCCCTGTGGCCCGCCCGGCTGCATGGTGGTGTGCCCGAACCAGCCGCCCAGCGGCGTCAGCACCTCGCGCACCACCTCGAAGTCGCCCATCGACACCCCGCCGGAGGTGATCACCAGATCCGCGGAAGCGGTTGCGCGGCGCAGGATCTCATCGAACACGGCGAGGTCGTCGTCGCTGCGTTCCACGAACACCACGTCAGCGCCGTTCGCCGTCAGGCTCGCGGCCAGTGCCACTGAGTTGGATTCGTAGATCTGTCCCGGCCGCAGCGGCTCGCCCGCGCGGACCAATTCCGCACCGGTCGCGATGACCGCCGCCCGCGGGCGGCGCAGGACCGGGACGGTGGCGAGGCCGACCGCCGCGAACAACGACAGGTGCCGTGCAGCGAGCGGGGTGCCCGCCGCCAGCAGCAGATCGCCCGTCCGTACATCGGTGCCGGCCTCCCTGACGTACTCGCCCGCCCGGCGCGGCACCCGGATGGTCACCATGTCCTTGGTGGCGTCGGCCTCGGTGTCCTCGACCGGGACGACGGCGTCCGCGCCCGCCGGGATCACGGCCCCGGTCATGATCCGGACCGCGCTGCCAGGGGCGAGCGGGGCAGGCTCGGCGGGACCCGCCGCGATGGTCCCCGTGACCGGCAGGGTCACCGGCACCCCGGTCAGCGAGGCGGCGGCGACCGCGAACCCGTCCATCTGGGAGTTGCGGAAGAGCGGGAGATCCAGCGGCGAGCGCACGTCGGCGCCCAGCACCCGTCCGAGTGCCTCGGTGACGGCGACGTCCTCGACGGTCGGCGCCAGCAGCGGCGCGAGGAGGCGCTGCACCTCGGCGGAGTGCTCCTCGACAGATCTGCTGGTCATGGCGTTTCCTGCGGCATGGGGCCAATCCTAGGCAGGCGCTCGGCGCGACGAGCAACCCGTGTTGGCCGCATACTGGTGGGGTGGCAGAGCTGATGACGCGATGACTGCGACCGTCAGGCCGGTCCAGATGGGGCTGCCGCGCGTCCGCAACAGCCACCCGTCGATCGCCGATCGCCCGGACGTCCCCGAGTTGGTCGACCGGTTCGGCCGGGTGGCCAGGGACCTGCGCGTGTCGATCACCGAGAAGTGCTCGCTGCGCTGCACCTACTGCATGCCCGCCGAGGGCCTGCCCGCGATCCCGCGCGAGCGGTTGCTGACCGCGGCGGAGATCGTCCGGCTGGTCCGGATCGCCGTCGAGGAGCTCGGTGTCCGGGAGGTCCGGTTCACCGGCGGCGAGCCGCTGATGCGTCCCGACCTCGAGGAGATGATCGCCGGCTGTGCGGCGGCTGTGCCGGGCATCCCGCTGTCGATGACCACCAACGCGGTCGGCCTCGAGCACCGCGCCGAGGCGCTTGCCGCCGCCGGTCTGACCCGCGTGAACGTGTCCCTCGACTCGATCGACCGGGCACACTTCGCCGAACTCACCCGTCGTGACCGCCTGCCCTCGGTGCTGGCGGGTATCCGCGCTGCGGCCGCGGCGGGCCTTGCGCCGATGAAGATCAATGCCGTGCTGATGCCGGAGACCCTCGGCGGCGCAGCCGATCTGCTGGAGTGGTGCCTCTCGGAGGGCTGTCAGCTCCGGTTCATCGAGGAGATGCCGCTCGACGCCGACCACGCCTGGGCCCGCGACTCCATGATCGCCGCGACCCGGTTGCTGGAGGTGCTGGGCGAGCGCTTCGAGCTGACCGCGGTGGGACGCCCGGGCGATCCGTCCGCCCCGGCAGAGGAATGGCTGGTGGACGGCGGCCCTGCCACGGTCGGCATCATCGCCTCGGTCACCAGGAATTTCTGTGGCGACTGCGACCGGACCAGGCTCACCGCGGAGGGGACGGTCCGGTCCTGCCTGTTCAGCGACGACGAGATCGACCTCCGCGCGGGGTTGCGCTCGGGCGCGAGCGACGACGACCTCGCACAGTTGTGGCGGGGCGCGATGTGGAACAAGTGGGCTGGTCACGGGATCAATGCGGAGGGTTTCGAACCGCCGCAACGCAGCATGGGGGCGATCGGTGGCTGAACAGGCGATTCTGGTGCGTTATTTCGCGGCGGCGGCGGAAGCGGCCGGGTGCACCGAGGAATCCGTGCGGATCGGTGCGGGTGCCGACCTCGGTGCGCTGAGGTCCGTGCTCGTCGAGCGGCACGGGCCCAAGATGGAGCGGGTGCTGACGGTCGCCGCGTTCCTGCAGGACGACGAGTTGACCCGCGACCTCGCCCTGGTGGCCGCGTCGCGTGTCGACGTGCTGCCCCCGTTCGCAGGCGGCTGATCAGCCCTCGGCGGCAAGCCACTCGTCGAATGTGACAGCGCCGTAGCGGTTTTCCGGGGTCAGGTTCAGCCCGGCGCGCAGGAAACGGCCGGGTGCGCCGGGGAGCGGAACAGGGAGCACCAGGGCCCGGCTGCCGGTTGCGCGCTTCCAGGACTCGGCCAGCTCACGCATCGTTTGTACCTCCGGACCGCCGACCTCGATCCTGCCGTCGTCGGTGGACTCGGTCAGCGCGGCGTCCGCGAGGGCGCGGGCCAGGTCCGTCGGGTCGATCGGCTGGAAGCGGGCGCCGCGGACCGCCGGGATCACCCCGAACCGCGCGGTCGTGGCGAAGATGGACCGCAGCAGCTGGTGGAACTGGGTGGATCGCACGATCCGGACGTCCAGGCCGGAGTCGGAGTAGATGCCCTCCTGCTCGGTCAGCGCCTCGTAGTAGGAGAACCGCACCCGGTCGACACCGACGATCGACAGCAGCACGACTCGTCGCACACCCGCCGCCTCGGCGGCGCGCGCCAGGTTCCTGGCGCCAGTGGTGAACACAGGCCTGGTCCGCCGGGTCTGGCCGTTCACCGCGGAGATCACCGCGTCGACGCCGTCGAGCGCCGCGGGCAGGCCCTCGCCGGTGAGCAGGTCGGCGGTGACGTGGTCGGCGGCGGGCCCCTCGGGGGCGTGCCTGCTCAGTGTCAGCACCCGATGCCCGCGCGCGCGGAGTTCGGCGACCGCCGCCGCGCCCGCGGTGCCGGTGCCGCCCGCGACCAGGACGGTGCTCATCGCGTCACTTCCACCAGTCGTCGAGCGGTGACACGGGGACCGAGCGCTTGTGCCGGGTGCCCAGGTACATGGACTCGAGCTTCTCGGCCACCGCCGCGGTCACCTCCTTGCCCTCGAGGTAGTCGTCGATCTCGCTGTAGCGCAGGCCGAGTGCCTCCTCGTCGGGCAACGCCGGCCTGTGGTCCTCGAGGTCGGCGGTGGGGACCTTGGCCCAGGTGCTTGCGGGGGCACCGAGATGCTGCAGCAGCGCGGCGCCCTGTCGCTTGCTCAGACCGGTGAGCGGCGTGAGGTCGACGCCGCCGTCGCCGTACTTGGTGAAGAAACCGGTGATCGCCTCCGCGGCGTGGTCGGTGCCGATAACCAGGTGGCCGAGCTGTCCGGCGATGGCGTACTGGATCACCATCCGCTCGCGGGCCTTGATGTTGCCGCGCACGAAGTCCCGCAGCTCGCCGTCGTGCCCGATGATCTCGGCGAGACCCCCTGCGCTCTCGGTGGCCGCGGCGTCGGTGCTCGGCTTGATGTTCACGGTCACCGAGCGGTCCGGCTTGATGAACTCGAGCGAGGTCTGGGCGTCGTGCTCGTCGGCCTGCACGCCGTACGGCAATCGGACCGCGACGAACTCGGCGTCGTGGCCCTCCTCGCGCAGCTCGGCGGCCGCCAGTTGCGCCAGCCGGCCCGCCAGGGTGCTGTCCTGGCCGCCGCTGATCCCGAGGACGAATCCCTTGGCAGGAGTGGAGCGCAGGTAGCCCTTGAGGAAGTCGACGCGCGCGCGCACCTCAGCCTCGGCGTCGATGGTCGGCTTCGCGCCGAGTTCTTGCAGGATTTCCGCACGGAGATTCGCCATGCGCGTCACTCTAGCGACGGTCGGCGGTGTGCGCGCGGGTGCGCGCGGGGACCCGGACGGCGGCCGGTCGGGCGGGCGATACAGTGCCACGCGTGCCCAATGTGACCGCGCCCAGGTTTCTCGTCGTGTCCGCCACCGAGGGGGAGGCCGCATACGTGCCAGACGGATTCGAGGTGGTCGTCACCGGGATCGGGAAGGTCGCCGCGGCGGTCGCGGTCACGGAGGCGCTCGCGCGGTACCGATCCGACGATCGCCCGGCGGTGGTCAACATCGGCACCGCGGGGGCGCTGCACGAGCATCATGCCGGTCTGTTCGTACCGTCGGCCGTGCTCAATCACGACATCAGCGCGGACGTGCTGCGCTCGCTCGGACACCCGGTGACGGACCGGATAACGCTCCCCGACGGCGACGATTCGGTGCTCGCGACCGGTGATGTGTTCATCTCCGATGCGGTCGTGCGGGACGCGCTCGCGACCAGGGCCGACCTCGTCGACATGGAGGGCTTCGCGGTGGCGGCGGCCTGCGCGCGGATGGGCGTCGGGTGCCGAATCGTCAAGCACGTCAGCGATCGCGCCGACGAATCGGCCATGGACTGGCCTGCCCAGGTGGACGCGAGCGCCCGGATCCTCGCGACCTGGTTGACCGAGAACCTGTAGCGCCGCCGTCGCTACTGGGCGCGCAGGCCCAGTCCGTCGCCGTCCGCCTGCATCACGCGGGCCCGGTCCGCGTCGACGGTGAAGGTGGTCTCGCCGCTGAGCACGTTCAGTACCGCCCGCTCGACCTCGGCGACGTCGGGCTCGCACGCCATCCTGGTGGTCGCGAGCGGGCCGAAGGTCACCTTGTCTCCGGCGATCTGGGCGGTGCCGGTCATCCGGTTGCACCCGGTTGATCCGCTGACCGAGCCGTCCTCGGCGATCAGCAGGGTGGGGGCGGCGGTCTCGAGGGCGACCGACGTGGTGACCGCGCTCGGGCTGATCAACTGGTCGACGACCCAGGTGGTCCCGGTGATCGGACGGTCCGGGGTGGCTACCTTCTTGTCGACCAGGGCGACCGAGGTGTCGCTCGTGGTCAGCGTGAGGGTGTCGCCGTCGAGCCTCCAGGCCGGATCTGCCTCGAACAGCGAGGTCATCCACGCGTCGGCGCCTGCGGTGTCGCCGACGCAGGCCATCATGGTGGTCGCGATCGGTCCGGTGACGACCTTGCCGTCGGACAGGTCGACCGTGCCGTTGCCGCGGTTGCAGCCGGCGGTCATGGAGATCCTGTCCGGTTCCACGAACTCGACGGTGAGCGGCCCGCCGCCGGGGATCGGGGTGCCCGTGACCTCGGTGGAGATGAAGGTCCGTCCCTGCAGGTCCTCACCGTTCGGCGTCGAGGCGCTCTCCGCACTGCAGGCGGTGAGGAGGGCGGCGGCGAGCAGGGCGAGTCCGGCTACACGGCGAAGGCGCATGCCAGGAGCCTAGTGACCCGCCGGGCGTGCCGTGACCCGTCGGACCAGGTGCTCCCAGGCGTCGGCGATCCGCTCGATCGGCATGTGCATGGTGCGGATCTGGTACATGACCAGCGAGGCCTCGAGGGGCGCGAGCAGGCTGTGGGCGAGCAGTGGGATGTCGCCCTCGGTGCCCGCCGCGCGCAGCAGCATCGCTACGTGGGTGAGGCTGACCTGGCGCGGGGCGCTGCCGAAGCGGAGTTCGGGGGAGTCCTCCACCGCGCGGAGGGTGTCGCCGCTGAGGTCCACGAGCGAGATGCGGGCCCGGCCGAAGGCGACGAGGCGGTCGATGGGCTCGGCGCCGGGACCAAGTGGCGGCGGCCCGTACATGAAGGCGTGCTGCAGTTCCTGCTCGGTGTGGTCGAGGAGGGCCTGCATCAGACCGGACCGGCTGCCGAACCGCCTGAACACTGTGCCCTTGCCCACACCGGCCTTCGTGGCGACCGCATCCATCGTCACGGCGTCCGCGCCCCGCTCCGCGACCAGCGCGGCGGCGGCGTTCAGCAGCAACGCGCGGTTGCGCACGGCGTCGCACCGTTCGGCCTCGGGCTGGTCGGCCATCTGGATCGGGGTGGTCTGCACGAGGCCGATCGTACCCTCCCCGGAATATAAGTGGACCGTAGTCCGCTTAGCTGATATACCTAGAACGGCAAGCGCCCCCGGATCATCGAAGGAAGTCTCCAATGTCTGAAGCCAACGTTCTCGTCCTGGTCGGCAGCCTGCGCGCCGCCTCCGTCAACCGTCAGCTCGCCGAGACCGCCGTCGGTGTCGCACCCGAGGGCGCGAACGTCACGGTGTACGAGGGCCTGGCCGAGGTGCCCTTCTACAACGAGGACATCGACGTCCCGGGCACCATCGACAGCGTGGAGGCGCTGCGCGCGGCCGCCGGTGCCGCCGACGCCCTCCTGCTGGTGACGCCCGAGTACAACGGGACCATTCCCGCCGTGCTCAAGAACGCCATCGACTGGATCTCCCGGCCCTACGGCGTCGGTGCCATCGCGGGCAAGCCGGTCGCCGTGATCAGCGCCTCGCCGAGCGCCAACGGCGCGAAGTGGGCCCACGAGGACACCACCAAGGCCGTCGGGATCGCGGGCGGCAAGGTGGTCGAGGACACCGCGCTCGTCATCGGCGGTGCCTTCGAGAAGTTCGGCGACAAGCACGCCAGCGAGAACGCCGAGGTCTCGGCGCAGCTCGCCAAGGTCGTCGCCGACCTGGTGAACGCCACGAAGGTGCTCGTCGACGCCTGACGCATCTTTCCCATTCGGGCCCGGGCGGTGCATCACGCATCGCCCGGGCCCGTGTGCATGGTCAATCGAGCGTGACCCGCATCATCGCGGTGCGTTCGACAACCCGGTCGCGTTCGTCGGCGAGAGCGAGCCTGCGCTCGTCCTGCATGTACCCGTCCAACGCCGACTGGGATTCGAACGTGAACAGCTGGATCTCCATGGGCTGATCCCCGGTGCCGTCGGTGCGGGCCCGCTGCAGCACCCGGCCGCCGTGCTCGGTGACGAGCTCAAGGACCCGATCCTGGCTACAGCCCGGCCTGCTCGAGGGCGTCGTCGACGGCGTCGCGGACCTCGTCGATACTGCGGCCGGCCGACAGCTCGCTGATGGTGAGCGCCTCGATCTGCGGCTCGACCTCCGCGTACCGCGCCAGCCAGCGTTCCTTGTCCGCCTGCCAGTAGCCCATGATGTCGAATCGATCCGCCGCCCAGCCCAGCTCGCGGCGGACGTGCCTGCGGATCTGCCGCGAGGCGCCCGTCTCGCCCGCCGACCAGATGTAGCCGGGGCCGTCCTGGAGCCGGTGCGCGCGCAGCCACTCCGGCAGTGCGCTCGGGGTGCGGCCGTTGCCGGTGTCGTGCAGCCAGGTCACCGTCAGCTCCGCGTCGGTGGCCCAGTCCTGCTCGTCGGCCGGCTCCGGGATCTCGGCGACCAGGTGGGCGCCGGTGCCGGGCGGCAGGTTCTCGATGATGCGAGCAGCGGCGGGCAGCGCGCTGAGGTCCGCGAGCAGCAGCTGCCAGCGCGCGTCCTGCGGCGGCCGGTACCAGCCCTTCGGGTGGGACAGTCGGACCGGCTCGCCCGGCTCGGCCGCCCGCGCCCACTCGGCGGCCCGCCCGCCCGCATGCACCGCGAAGTCGATGTCGACGTTGCCGGTGCCGGAGTCCCAGCGGCGCACGGTGTAACTGCGCCAGTGGTCCTCGCCGAACTCGACGAGCAGTCGCTCGTCGGGATCGCCGCTGGAGGCGAACGCGGCGGGGTCCGCGAGCGCGAATCGGATTCGGCGCAGGCTGGGGGACAGGTGGGTGGTCGACACCACCGCGGCGTGGAATTGGGGATCCTCGGCGGTCGGCACCGCCCCACCCTAGGCCCGTCGCCACCGACCGCATGCACAGAGGGGAAGCGCCGCGCACCGCAAGGCGGAAATGTGACCTGCGACACGCCGAGACGGGTCGTTTGTGGCGGGGTCAGATGCCTTACGACCTGGGAATTTCAAGGATGTGGTTCACAACATCTCGCGTTATATGGATATGTCGGACACTAGGTGTAGTGTCTAGAACACCGAGAGGGCATAGCCGGAACGGTCGAGAAACACAGGCCGGAGCGCTGTCCAGTAGGTGGGATCCACATGATCTTCCGCGTCACTGACCATCAGTTCCGTAAGCCAGAGAAAGAGGGACTTACATGAGCATCACCGTCTACACCAAGCCGGCGTGCGTTCAGTGCAATGCGACCTACCGGGCGTTCGACAAGGCCGGTATCGAGTACTCCGTCATCGACATCACCGAGGACTCGGAGGCCCGCGATTACGTGATGGCCCTGGGTTACCTGCAGGCCCCCGTCGTGGTGGCGGGCGAGGATCACTGGTCGGGTTTCCGTCCGGACCGGATCAAGTCGCTCGTCGCGGCCGCCGCCTGAAGACCACACGGAGATGATCGGCTGTGACATCGCTGGTCTACTTCTCCAGCGCGTCGGAGAACACCCACCGCTTCGTGCAGAAGCTGGGTGTCCCGGCAGCGCGCATTCCGCTGCATGACCGCGAAGGCGCATTCGAGGTCGATGAGCCGTATGTCCTGATCCTGCCGACCTATGGGGGCGGGATCACCGCGACGGGTCGCGACACGAGTTATGTGCCCAAGCAGGTCATCAGATTCCTCAACAACGAGCACAATCGCTCCCTCATCCGCGGGGTGATCGCTGCCGGCAATACGAACTTCGGCGAGTCGTATTGCTATGCCGGAAACGTGATTTCGCAGAAGTGCAAGGTTCCGTACCTGTACCGCTTCGAGCTCATGGGTACCGCCGAAGACGTAGTAGCAGTCCGGGACGGGCTCGAACAATTCATGGAGAGTGAACAGTGGCACCGACAATCACAGACGCAGCCCCGGCAGCGAGTGTAGAGCGCGCTGCGGCACGACCCGACGCGTCCGCGGGGGAGCTCGACTACCACGCGCTCAACGCGATGCTGAACCTGTACGGCCCGAATGGCGAGATCCAGTTCGACAAGGACCGCGAGGCCGCGAACCAGTACTTCCTCCAGCACGTCAACCAGAACACCGTCTTCTTCCACAACCTGGACGAGAAGCTGGACTACCTGGTCAAGGAGAACTACTACGAGCCCGAGGTCCTCGACCAGTACAGCCGTGAGTTCGTCAAGTCGCTGATCGACCACGCCTACTCGAAGAAGTTCCGCTTCCCGACGTTCCTCGGCGCCTTCAAGTACTACACCTCCTACACGCTCAAGACCTTCGACGGTAAGCGGTACCTGGAGCGGTTCGAGGACCGCGTCTGCATGGTCGCGCTCACCCTCGCCGCCGGTGACGAGCACCTGGCGACCCAGTTGGTCGACGAGATCATCGCCGGCCGGTTCCAGCCGGCCACCCCGACGTTCCTCAACTCGGGCAAGAAGCAGCGCGGCGAGCCCGTGTCCTGCTTCCTGCTCCGCATCGAGGACAACATGGAGTCGATCGGTCGCTCCATCAACTCCGCCCTGCAGCTGTCCAAGCGCGGCGGCGGAGTCGCGTTGCTGCTCAGCAACGTTCGCGAGCACGGCGCCCCGATCAAGAAGATCGAGAACCAGAGCTCGGGCGTCATCCCGATCATGAAGCTGCTCGAGGACTCGTTCTCGTACGCCAACCAGCTCGGCGCGCGTCAGGGCGCAGGCGCGGTGTACCTGCACGCGCACCACCCGGACATCTACCGCTTCCTCGACACCAAGCGGGAGAACGCGGACGAGAAGATCCGCATCAAGACGCTGTCCCTCGGCGTGGTCATCCCCGACATCACCTTCGAGCTGGCGAAGAAGAACGAGGACATGTACCTCTTCTCGCCGTACGACGTGGAGCGGATCTACGGGAAGCCGTTCGCGGACATCAACGTCACCGAGAAGTACTACGAGATGGTCGACGACAAGCGCATCCGCAAGTCGAAGATCAAGGCGCGCGAGTTCTTCCAGACCGTCGCCGAGCTGCAGTTCGAGTCCGGGTACCCGTACATCATGTACGAGGACACGGTGAACCGCGCGAACCCGATCGCGGGCAAGGTCACCCACTCGAACCTGTGCTCGGAGATCCTGCAGGTCTCCACGCCGTCGACGTTCAACGACGACCTGTCCTACAGCCACATCGGCAAGGACATCTCCTGCAACCTCGGTTCGCTGAACATCGCCAAGACGATGGACTCGCCGGACTTCGCGCAGACCATCGAGACGTCGATCCGCGCGCTGACCGCCGTCGCCGACCAGACCTCCATCGACTCCGTCCCGTCGATCCGGAAGGCGAACGACGACGGCCACGCCATCGGTCTCGGGCAGATGAACCTGCACGGATACCTGGCGCGCGAGCGGATCCACTACGGCTCCGACGAGGGCATCGACTTCACGAACATCTACTTCTACACAGTGGTGTTCCACGCGATCCGGGCGTCCAACGAGATCGCCAAGGAGCGCGGCACGTACTTCGCGGGCTTCCCGGAGTCCAAGTACGCCTCCGGTGAGTTTTTCGACAAGTACACCGACCGGGTGTGGGAGCCTGCGACCGAGCGGGTGCGGCAGCTGTTCGCCGATGCGGGCCTGCACATCCCGACCCAGGACGACTGGCGTGAGCTGAAGGCGTCCGTGCAGCAGCACGGCATCTACAACCAGAACCTGCAGGCGGTCCCGCCGACCGGATCGATCTCCTACATCAACAACTCCACCAGCTCCATCCACCCGGTGGCGTCGAAGATCGAGATCCGCAAGGAAGGCAAGATCGGCCGCGTCTACTACCCGGCGCCCTACCTGACGAACGACAACCTGGAGTACTACCAGGATGCCTACGAGATCGGGTACGAGAAGATCATCGACACCTACGCCGCGGCCACCCAGCACGTGGACCAGGGCCTGTCGCTGACGTTGTTCTTCAAGGACACCGCCACCACCCGGGACATCAACAAGGCCCAGATCTACGCGTGGCGCAAGGGCATCAAGACGCTGTACTACATCCGGTTGCGTCAGATGGCCCTGGAGGGCACCGAGGTCGAGGGTTGCGTCTCGTGCATGCTGTGACCGTGGCGTACGGCTCGAATGGAGTGAGGGAATCGTGAGCGAGAAGATCAAGCTGATCGACCGGGTGTCGGCGATCAACTGGAACCGCGTCCCCGACGAGAAGGACGCCGAGGTGTGGGATCGCCTCACCGGTAACTTCTGGCTGCCGGAGAAGGTCCCGGTGTCCAACGACATCCCGTCGTGGAACACCCTGACTCCGAACGAGAAGCAGCTGACCATGCGGGTCTTCACCGGCCTGACGCTGCTGGACACGATCCAGGGCACCGTCGGTGCCGTCAGCCTGATCCCGGACGCGATCACCCCGCACGAGGAGGCGGTGTACACCAACATCGCGTTCATGGAGTCGGTGCACGCGAAGAGCTACAGCTCGATTTTCTCGACGCTGTGCTCGACCCGCGACATCGACGACGCCTTCCGCTGGTCGGAGGAGAACCCGAACCTGCAGCGCAAGGCGCAGATCGTCATGGACTACTACCGTGGCGAAGATCCGCTCAAGCGCAAGGTCGCCTCGACGCTGCTCGAGTCGTTCCTGTTCTACTCGGGCTTCTACCTGCCGATGTACTGGTCCTCGCGGGCCAAGCTCACCAACACCGCCGACCTGATCCGGCTGATCATCCGCGACGAGGCCGTGCACGGGTACTACATCGGATACAAGTACCAGAAGGGCCTCGAGCAGCTCAACCAGGCCGAGCGCGACGACCTGAAGGACTACACCTTCGAGTTGCTCTTCGAGCTGTACGACAATGAGGTCGAGTACACCCAGGACCTCTACGACGAGGTCGGGCTCACCGAGGACGTCAAGAAGTTCCTGCGGTACAACGCCAACAAGGCGCTGATGAATCTCGGCTACGAGGGACTGTTCCCGAAGGACGAGACCGACGTGAACCCGGCGATCCTGTCGGCGCTGTCCCCGAACGCGGACGAGAACCACGACTTCTTCTCCGGGTCGGGCAGCTCCTACGTGATCGGCAAGGCCGTGAACACCGAGGACGAGGACTGGGACTTCTAGCGGGCGCCCAGCGCCTCCACATCGCACCGTCGCACGGCTGGCGGGAATCCGTTCTCGTCAGTCGGTGCCATGTTGTCGATGAAGATCACGACCACGCCGATCAGCCACCACTTCACCAGGAATCCGGCTGTGGGCCAGCGCCCGTCGTCAGGCCTGATCATCACCAACCCACACAGGGCCTTGCCCGCGGTCGTGTGGAAGATCCGCTGGATGATCACGCGGTGGACGAAGGACGCTGTCACCCATGCAAGGGCTGCCGCGGGCAACGCCAACGCCGACAGGTCGGCGATCGCATCGCATGCTGCGTACACCCCGAACGCGATCCCGACGTGCAGTACGAAGTCGATGACGAATGCGATGTATCGACGTAGCATCCTCGGCGACGGGTATCGGGGGTCTCCCGATGCTCCGCGCGTCGCCTGAAGTGGCGGGCTACCTGTTCCGTAACCGGGTGTGCCCATCGGTCATGGCCCCAATCTGTCGAGTAGTTCATCGAACTCGCGCCGCTTCTCGGCGATGCCTTCGTCGATCCCCGTGGACGCCGCGACCTCCGCGATGAGGGCATCGGTGAATCGGGTTTCCCCGACGGTCGCGCCTTGGACCTCGGCACCCGCCTGCCCGGTCAGCAGTTTGCGTGGGTCGAGCAGACCGATGCCCATCGCGCCGTTGAGCGCGCCGCTCACAGTGCCCTTGACGGCACCCTGGCCGCCCGACTCGGCGACATCGCCCCAGTCGTAGCCGTCGCGACGATCCCGGTGGATTTCGTAGGTCTGCAGGCCCGCTTCTTTGAGCGCCTCGAGGCCCGCCCCGATCGCGGCACCCTTTGCCGCGCCGACCGCGGCCCGCCTGAGCAAGGAGAGGACCAGCTGTTTGATGGCCATCCGGACTGCGATCTGGGTGGCGGTCTGCGCGACGACAGCTGCGGGACTCGCAGCACCGGCAGTCATGATCGTTGCGGCAGCGATCGCCGCCAACTCGACCGCCAGCGCAACGAGTGCGGCGATGATCGTCAGCTTCGCGATCCGCACGTCCTCGGACGCACCCTCGAGGGACTCGCCGAGTGCGCTGCACAGCGCGATGATCTCCGTGAGAGCCCCCTCGGGGCCGATCCTCGCCCAGCGGTCCGCGATCGCGATGCTCACATCGCCCTCGATCCCGCCGAGGGCAGTCCGGATCACCGCGTCGCTCTCGTCTGTCACCTCGCCCAGGGACGAAGCTGCCTCGTACCAACCGTGTGCAAGGCGCAGCATCGCGGTTTCGTCCGCATCGGGCCAGTCGGATCCGACCACGGTCTCGGACAGCCACCGCACACTGCCCGGAACCTCGATACCCATCAGGAGATCCCGTCGAAGCCGGCACTGGATGTCCGGTCGGTGTTCTCGAAGGCGTCCGCCGTGGCCCGGAGCCCTGTTCCGATCTGCTCCATCGCCGCCGCCGCGAAGCCGATGCTCTCCTCGCCGACCTCGGCACCCGGCAGATAACCGCCCGCGAATGCCATACCGGTCTCGTCCTCTCCCCAGCAAGAACCCTCGCTCGCGATGACCGCACGCAGGGCCGCAAGGATGCCTGCCGTGCGTTCCGCCAGCTCATCGAGTCGCGGCGCCTGGTTGCGAAGGTGGTCGGGGTCGACCCACACATTGCCGCTCACCGTCGGGGATCCTCGAGAATCGATCCGCCCCGGTAGTAGTCGTCCGCGTCGTCCTGAAGGTCCGCGGCCGGGTCGCCGGGGCTGTCTTCTGTCCCGAGGCTCGGAAGCAGGTCGCGAAGGCTCGGGGCTCCGGGAACGAGGTCCGGCAGGTCGGGCACCTCGTGGCCGGCAGCGACAACCGACCCCATGAGTCGCATCATTTCTCGTTGTGCGGAAGCGGCGGCGTCGCGTGCCGCGTCTGCGACCGACAGTGCAAGGGAGTCCGGCGTCGACCGGCGGAACGCATCCGGTGAGATGTCGACGCTCAACACCGAGCCCGTCGAATCCGTCTCGACGCGAACGAGTCTGTCGACCGATTCGCCGCGCAGGCGAAGCTGGGCAATCTGTGCCCGTGCCCCGCTCAGGTCTCGGGCTTGCCGATCGAGAGTGTCCAGCATCGAGTCGATCTGATCTTGCAGTGCATTTCCCCGTGCGTGCAGATCCTGCACACTGTCCTCGTTCATCTGCCCCCCGTGCGATGTTGCCCGCCCCCAGCGGTGCTCGACCAGACGTGACCGAGCAGCTGAACATTATCGCGTTGTCGAGGAGACGGCATTCATCGGGCGCCCACCCGAAATCGAAATGCCTTCACCTGCGTGGGGATCAGGTCTAGCGTCGAGGACGTCGGATTCACCCAGGTGAGGAGGCGGCGATGAGTGGAAAAGTTGTGCACTTCGAGGTCCCGTTCGACGACGGGGACCGGGCGAGGACGTTCTACCAGCAGGCGTTCGGATGGAACACCGTCGAGATGCCCGAGATGAGCTACACGATCGTCTCGACCGGGCCCGCCGCGGAGTCGGGGATGCCCGCGGAACCCGGCTACATCGGCGGCGGCATGTTCGAGCGCGTCCCGGAGTATCCGAAGGGGCCGGTGATCACCATCGACGTGCCGAGCATCGACGCCGCCCTGGCCAAGATCGCCGAGTTGGGCGGGTCGACGGTCGGGGAGAAGCAGCCGGTCGGTGAGATGGGGTTCGCGGCCTATTTCAAGGACACCGAGGGCAACATCATGGGTCTGTGGGAGAACGCCGGCTGAACCATGCCTCGGGCACGTCGCGGAGGGCCTTCTCGATTCGCCGCGTCGAGCTGTCGGTGAGGTCCGCGGGCAGCGCGTCCGGCGCGAACCAGGCGACCTCGAGGTTCTCCTCGTCGGCGGCGCGCGCCTCGCCCGCGGTGTGTCGTGCCAGGAAGCAGACGTCGAGGTAGCTGGCGACGTCCCCGTTCGGGTAGGTGATCGGCCCGGCGGTGTCGACGCTGGTGATGCGCACGAGGTCCGCCTCGACCCCGGTCTCCTCGAGGATCTCGCGGAGAGCCGCAGGGCCGGGTTCCTCACCGGGTTCGAGGATGCCGGAGACCACCGCCCACAACCCGTTGTCGGCCCTGCGGGTCAACAGGATTCGCCCCGTATCGTCGACGACGACCGCGCTCACGCCGGACAGCCACAACGGGGCGTGTCCGACGTGAGCGCGGAGGTCGCTGACGAACCGGGGGATCGGCACGGCTAGTACCGGAAGGTGATCGGGGCGGCCTGCCCGCCGGAGTACGGCAGCAGGATGCTCGGCTGCAGCGGTGCCGCGAACCGGGCGGGAACATCGGTGAACTCGGACACGCCCGCGTTAGCAGGAACGTCCAACTGCGCGAACCGGATCCGGGTCATGGCGTCGGTGCCGACCATGTTGCCCTCGGAGGTCTCCGCGGACAGGAACGTGCCCTCGGGCGTGAACTCGATCCACGGATCGGCCAGCGCGATCTCCGCGAGGTGGAAGCGGGTGAAGGAGACCACGGTGCCCCGATAGCGAACGGTGCCGTGGCCGCTCGAGGGATCGACGTCGGCGGACTCGAGCTCGAACGCGAGGCGGCCGTCCTTGCGGACCGTCCCGCCGTCGCTGACCACAACCGAACCCTGGGTGCCGCGCTGCACCAGCTCGGTGTAGCCGGGCGCGAGGGCCCACAGCAGGTCCTGCGCCGGCGGCGTCGGCGCGTTCGGCCCGGGAGCCGGGTCGAAGTTCACAGGGACGGACAGCTCCTCCGCGGCGTTGACGGCGTCCGCGGCGGCGTAGGTGTACACCCCGTAGACCGCGTCGGGGGCGGCGGTCGCCGGCTTCTTCACCGTGAGCGTGGCGGTGAAGGAACCGTCGCCCGCGAGGGGGACCCACTGCTGACGGATGGTGCGACGAAAATCGAAGGGTGCGTCCGGAACCCGGTTCAGTGCGTCTTCGGACATCACCCACGCGGTGGCCGAGCGCTGCTGCCCGACCCGGGCCTGCGCCGGTGCGTCCTCGGACGGACGCCACTGCGGGGCGAACGCACCGAATGCGACGAAGGTGCCGTGCGGGACGCCCGGCGGCACCGGTACCGGCAGTCCGCCGGTGTTGGCCTGCGGATCGAACCCGGTGCCGCGCACCACGATCCGGTCACCCTCGTGCAGGGCGGTGTCGCCGAGCGCGGTGGTGCCGTCGGCGGCGAACAGTTCGATCCTGGCGTGCCCGGTCGGTTCGGCAGGCACGGCAGCGGCCGGGGCCGCCCACGTCAGCGACCCGATCAGCGCGGCCGCGAGCGCGGGGAGGGCGCCGCGGCGCCTAGTTGACGTAGCCATTGAGCGAGGCCTCCAGGTCGGTGAGGATGCCGCGGGCGGCGATCACACCGATGCCGGTCATCCAGATCTCGTCGTCCACCGTGAACACGCGCTTGTCCTTGACGGCGCCAAGGCCCTGCCACAGACCGCCGTTCATGACCTCGACGCCCTGGCCCCTGGCCTCGTCGCCGTAGAAGCTCACGTAGATGACGTCGCCCTCGGCATTGCTCAGCTGCTCCTCGCTGAGCTCCGCGAAGCGCTTGTCCTTGGCGTCCTCGAGGCGCTGGAAGGTCGGGCGCTGGACGCCCGCATCGGCGAGGACCTGGCCCGAGAAGCTGTCCGGCCCGTAGATCCGGATGGCGCCGGGCATGAAGCGGACCACCGAGGCCTGCGTCTGGGAGGAGTCGAGGGTGTTGCCCGTCGCGGTGGCGGCGCCCTGGTAGTCGTCGAGGGCCTGGCGGGCGGCCGCGCCGCGGCCGAGCGCGGCGCCGTCGAGGAGCAGGTTGTCCTTCCACGTCGTGCCGACCTTCTCGGTGAACGTGGTGGGGGCGACCGCGCTCAGCCGCTGGTACAGCTCCGGTGTGCGGAACTTCGAGCCCAGGATGAGGTCCGGCTTGAGAGTCGCGATCTTCTCGATGTCCGGTTCCTGCACCGTCCCGACCGATTCGACGCCCGCGATCGTCGGCCCGAGGTACTCGGGCTGGGACCCGACCGCCCCGGTCACCGCGGCGCCGACCAGCCGGTCCTGCAGGCCAAGCGCGCAGACGGTGTCGAGCTTGTCCGTGTCGAGCACCACGATCCGCTGCGGATCCGCCGGTATCTCGGTCTCGCCCGCCGCGTGCACGACCTTGCGGGTGGTGCCCGTCACGCCCGCGGGGTCCACGGGAGCGGTTGGGCCGCAGACGTTCTCGGTATCTCGGTCGTTGCCGAGCACGCCCGCGCCCGCGACGGTGGTGGTGCTGCGCACGATGCCGTCGGCGGCGTCGTCGGTGCCGGACCCGCCGCACGCGGCGAGCAGCACGGCCGACGCCGTGAGCAGGGCCGCGGGCACGACGCGGCGGACGAGATGAGGCTTACGCATGTGGGGGTCCTCCTGAGCTGACGGGCGGTGTCGAGACTAGCCGCGGCGCGGGTCGACGTCGTAGGCCGCGGCCAGGTCGTCGAGGATCCCGCCCGCGCCCTGCACGCTGACCGCGGACATCCAGACGGTGTCGTCGACGTCGATCTTGCGGCCGCGCAGGCCCGTCCAGAGCGGGTTGGTGAGGAACGGCTTGGCGTGGTCGGCCACCGCGGTGCTGCCGTCGGGGGCGTGGTAGGTCGAGACCAGGATCAGGTCGGCCTCGGCCTCGGTGATCAGCTCGGGGCTGATGTCGTTGGCGATGCTCGAGGGCTTCGCCGGGTCCGGAGCCGCGCTGGCGGGCCTGGCCAGCCCGGCGTCGGCGAGCACGATGCCGCTGAACGAGGTGGTCCGGTAGATCCGTGCGGTCGGCTCACCCGCGAAGCGGACCACCGAGACGGTCGGGTTGTTCGCCTTCGCGTTGATCTCGCGGCCGAGGGCGGCCGCCCGGTCCTCGTAGGCGCCGATCTTCTGCTCGGCCAGGTCCTCCTTGCCCAGCGCCTGGCCGAGTAGACGGATGTTGTCCTTCCACGTCGGCCCGGTGGTCTCGGACATCACCGTTGGCGCGATCTTGGACAGCTGCTCGTAGATGTCGCCGTGCCGGACCTTCGCGGACACGATCAGGTCGGGCTGCAGTTCGGCGATCTTCTCCAGGCTGGGGGTGGCCAGGGGACCCACCGCGACGGCGTCCTTCGCGAACTCCTCGCGGGCGTCGCCGAGGTAGTCCGGCAGGGTGTCGGTGCGATAGGTGACGTACCCGACCAGGTCCGTCTCGAGCAGCAGGACTGCGTCGGAATAGCTGGTGTCGAGGGCGACGACCCGCTTCGGGGCGGCGGGGATCTCGGTCGATCCCAGCGCGTGCTCGACGATGCGGGGGAACTGCGCCTGTGCGGCCGACTCCGGGGCCGACTCGGTGTTCGTGGTCGAACAGCCGGTCAGGACGAAGACTGCGGCTGCGGCTCCCGCGACGAGCGTGAGCAGCGGATTCTTGCGGGCCTTCACAGAGAACTCCTGTCAGATCATTAGGTAAGCGAAACCTTAGCAAGGCTGACCTTTGCTGTGGGAAGCCCCGCCCGCGCGGTCGAGCGGGGGCACAATGGTGCGATGGCCGTTTCGGTGAGCCAGATGTTGATGCAGGGCCTGGACGAGCTGAGGTTTCAGCCGACCGCCAAGCGGATCCGGGCGCTGCGCGGCGACGTGGTCGTGGCCGACTCCACCCGCGCCGCGCTGGTGTGGGAGCCGCGGCGCGTGGTCCCCGTCTACGCGCTGCCCGTCGCGGACGTCGCGGCACCGATGACCGCCTCGTCGGCCGCGGCCGCGCCTGCGGTCCCCGTTCCGCTCGGTGGCGGCGATCCCGTCCTCGATCCGCGGACCGGATTCGGCTTCCACAGCTGCCCGGGCACCGCGCTGACCATCGAGGTCGACGGAACCGCTCTCGACGGCGTCGCGTTCCGTCCCGACGATCCCGAACTGGCCGACCTGGTGCTGCTGGACTTCGAGGCCTTCGACTGGCTCGAGGAGGACGAACCGATCCGGGGGCATCCGCGCGACCCGTTCCATCGGGTCGACGTCCGCCGCAGCTCCCGGCGCGTCCGGATGGAGCTCGACGGTGTTCTGATCGCCGAGTCCGATCGGTCGATGATGCTCTTCGAGACCGGCCTGCCGCTGACCCGCTTCTACCTCCCGCGCGAGGATGTCCGCGTCGCCATGACGTCGACGGCGACCAGGACATGGTGTGCCTACAAGGGGGAGGCGTCGTACTTCACCGTGGAGCAGGCGGGCGAGCCTGGAGTCGACGTCGCGTGGAGCTACGAACGCCCGCTGCCGGACTGTCCGCAGATCGCCGGACTGGTCGCCTTCTTTCAGGAGCGGCTCGACGTTATCGTCGATGGAGCGCCGATGGTGCGGCCGCGTACTCCCTGGTCGGAGCCTGCGTGACGGCTGTACGCGACACGAAGTACGACGATGGGTAGGACCGGCTCCGCGGATCGTGGAGGGACGGTCTACGATTCGTCAGAGCGCAAGCAAGAGGACGTTCGCCTCGCAGCCCGGGGCCGGACGTCCTGAGCGGAGCCTGCGGAGCGACCAAGGGCACATTCAGGAGGATCAGTGACTGCCGTAGCGCCCCAGCCAGTCCCCGAGATAAACGCCGCCAGGCCCTACCCGGCGCGATTGGGACCCAAGGGCTCGTACATCTACAAGATGATCACCACCACTGACCCCAAGGTTCTTGGGATCATGTACATGGTGACGTCGTTCGCGTTCTTCCTCGTCGGTGGCCTCATGGCCCTGCTGATGCGAACAGAACTCGCGGTTCCGGGAATGCAGTTCCTGTCGAACGAGCAGTTCAACCAGCTCTTCACCATGCACGGCACGATCATGCTGCTGCTGTACGCGACCCCGATCGTGTTCGGTTTCGCGAACTACATCCTGCCGCTGCAGATCGGCGCCCCCGACGTGGCGTTCCCGCGCCTGAACGCGTTCAGCTACTGGCTGTACCTGTTCGGTGCGCTCATCGCCACCGCCGGCTTCATCACCCCCGGTGGTGCCGCCGACTTCGGTTGGACCGCCTACAGCCCGCTGACCAGCGCCCTGCATTCGCCCGGCGTCGGCGCGGACCTGTGGATCCTGGGCCTCGCGGTCGGTGGTCTCGGCACCATCCTCGGTGGCGTCAACATGATCACCACGGTGATCTGTCTGCGCGCCCCCGGCATGACCATGTTCCGCATGCCGATCTTCACCTGGAACATCCTGGTGACGAGCGTCCTGATCCTCCTGGCCTTCCCGCTGCTGACCGCAGCACTGCTGGGTGTGTTCGTGGACCGGCACTTCGGGGCACACATCTTCGACCCGGCCAACGGCGGCGTCCTGCTCTGGCAGCACCTGTTCTGGTTCTTCGGTCACCCCGAGGTCTACATCATCGCGCTGCCGTTCTTCGGCATCGTCTCGGAGATCTTCCCGGTGTTCAGCCGTAAGCCGCTCTTCGGCTACAGCGGCCTGGTCTACGCCACGCTGGGTATCGCGGCCCTCTCCATCGCGGTGTGGGCGCACCACATGTACGCCACCGGCGCCGTGCTGCTGCCGTTCTTCTCCTTCATGACGTTCCTGATCGCGGTCCCGACCGGCGTGAAGTTCTTCAACTGGATCGGCACGATGTGGAAGGGCCAGGTGACCTTCGAGTCGCCGATGCTGTTCTCCGTCGGCTTCCTGGTGACGTTCCTCTTCGGTGGTCTGTCCGGCGTGCTGCTCGCCAGCCCGCCGCTCGACTTCCACGTCACCGACTCGTACTTCGTGGTCGCGCACTTCCACTACGTGCTCTTCGGCACCATCGTGTTCGCCACCTACGCGGGCATCTACTTCTGGTTCCCGAAGATGACGGGCCGCCTGCTCGACGAGCGCCTCGGCAAGTGGCACTTCTGGACGACCTTCATCGGCTTCCACACCACGTTCCTGGTGCAGCACTGGTTGGGCAACGAGGGCATGCCCCGTCGTTACGCGGACTACCTGCCCAGCGACGGATTCACCACGCTGAACACGATCTCCACGATCGGCGCGTTCATCCTCGGTGCCTCCACGCTGCCGTTCATCTGGAACGTCTTCAAGAGCTACCGCTACGGCGAGATCGTCACGGTCGACGACCCGTGGGGCTACGGCAACTCCCTGGAGTGGGCGACGTCCTGCCCGCCGCCGCGGCACAACTTCACCGAGCTGCCCCGGATCCGTTCGGAGCGTCCGGCGTTCGAGCTGCACTACCCGCACATGGTCGAGCGGATGCGTGCCGAGGCGCACGTCGGGCCCGGCCACGGCAGCAAGGCCACCGCGGTCCTCGAGGACGCGCACTAGCCGCAATGAACAACTCACAAGGCCCCGCCCGAGCTTCGGGCGGGGCCTTGTGATTGGCACAATGGGTTCGAATCCGCGGTCTGGGCCGCGGGATGGAGGGAGTTCTCGGTGGGTTCAGACACCACGGTGTTGGTCACGGTCACGGGACCGGACCGCCCCGGCGTCACGTCCGTGCTGCTCGCGGCGCTCTCGCGTCACCGCGTGAGCCTGCTGGACGTGGAGCAGGTGGTCATCCGGGGGCGCCTGACGCTGGGCGTCCTGGTGTCCTACCCGAACGACGCCGACGCCCTCCAGGACGAGCTCGAGGGGGCGATGGCCACCGTCGGCATGCAGGTCGACGTCGAGTCCGGCTCGTTCGCCGCGGCCCGGCCCGCGCCGTCCACCCACGCGGTGGTGGTGCTCGGCAGCCCGGTCACGGCCCGCTCGTTCAGCACGATCGCCCGTGAACTCGCGAAGCAGGGTGCGAACATCGACTCCATCCGCGGTATCGCGGACTACCCGGTGACCGGTCTCGAGCTGATGGTGACCGCCGCCAACACCGGTGCCGAGGCGGACGCCGCCCTGCGCACCGGACTGTCCGAGGTGGCCGTCGGAGAGGCCGTGGATGTCGCCGTGGAGCGCGCCGGGCTGGCCCGACGCGCGAAGCGGCTCATCGTCTTCGACGTGGACTCCACCCTGGTGCAGGGCGAGGTCATCGAGATGCTCGCCGCCCGCGCAGGCAAGGAGGAGGAGGTCCGCGCCGTCACCGAGGCCGCGATGCGCGGCGAGATCGACTTCACCGAGTCGCTGCACCAGCGGGTCGCGGTGCTGGCCGGGCTGGACGCCTCGGTCATCGACGAGGTGGGCGAGTCGCTCGAGCTGACCCCCGGCGCCCGCACCACCATCCGGACGCTGCGCAGACTCGGGTTCCACTGCGGCGTGGTCTCCGGCGGCTTCCGCCAGGTGATCGAGGGCCTCGCGCACGAGCTGGAGCTGGACTTCGTCGAGGCGAACACCCTCGAGATCGTCGACGGCAAGCTGACCGGCCGGGTGATCGGCGATGTCGTCGACCGGGCCGCGAAGGCCGTCGCGCTGCGCAAGTTCGCCGCCCAGTCCGGCGTCGCGATGGAGCAGACCGTCGCCGTCGGGGACGGCGCCAACGACATCGACATGCTCAATGCCGCGGGCCTTGGGGTCGCGTTCAACGCCAAGCCGGCACTGCGGGAGGTGGCGGACGCGGCGCTCTCGCATCCGTTCCTCGATGCGGTGCTGTTCATCCTCGGCGTGACCCGCCACGAGGTGGAGGCGGCCGACGCCGAGGACGGACTGGTGCGCCGGGTGCCGCTCTGATGGACGAGCGCCTCCCCGCCGCCTTCCTTGACCGGCATGCGGTGCTCGCGGCAGGCTACGGCGGCCGCGCGGACCCGGAAGACCCGGCGCAGGTGCTGGCGATGCCGATGGTCCTGCACATCACCAAGGTGCACCCGCCCGCGCGCAGCGCACTGCTGGCGGCCGCGGCCGCGGCGACCGTCGCGCTGTGCCTCGACGAGCGGGCAGGCGCGACCGACGACGGCGAACCGGGCCCGTGGCAGCAGCCCCTGCTCGACTGGACGGGCTCGCGGATCCGGAAGGTCGCGCGCCGGGCCAGGGGATCGCAGTGGCTCGCCGCGCAGCAGGTGGACGGCGTCACGGTCGAGGTCGACGGGGCGCAGGCCCGGGCCATCGTGCCAGGCCCGGTCGGCGAGGTCGATCAGCGCGTCCGCAAACTCCAGATCGGGGGCACCGACCTCGAGCACGACGAGCCGGGCGAACCGGTGTCGGGCCTGCCGGTGCTATGGGTGAACCGTTCCCTGGAGATGACCGTCGGCAAGGCCGCGGCCCAGGTCGGGCACGCCTCGATGCTGTTGGCGGGTGCGATGGACCCCGAGCGGGCCTTGGCGTGGTCGCTCGACGGCTACCGCTGCAGCGTGCGGGACGCCGATCCGGCGCACTGGGCGGCCCTCGGCGAGCTGGTGGCGCAGCGGCGGGCGATCGCTGTGCGCGACGCCGGGTACACCGAAGTGGCCCCGGGCTCGATGACCGTGATCGCGGCGCTCGGCTAGGAACCGCCGAGTTTGACCATGACGCAGCGTCATGGTTGATGCTGGGTTCATGCGAATCGGCGACCTTGCCCAGACGGCCGGAATCACCCCTCGGACGATCCGGCACTATCACCGTCTCGGGCTTCTCGAGGAGCCGAGACGGCTCTCCAACGGCTATCGGGCCTACGAGTTGCCGGATCTGATCAGGCTGCTCCGCATTCGATGGCTGGCCGCCGCGGGGATCCCGCTCGGTTCGATCGCCACGATCATGGAATCGGCCCGCGCGGAGGGTGATACGGATGACCTCGGCGATGACCTGACGGTGCTCATCGACGGCATCGATGCCGAACTCGATCGCCTGGGCGGCCAACGCCTGCGGCTGCGGGAGATGCTCGACGCACACCGCGAGGGTCGGCCGGTCTCGCCGCTGCCCGCCGACCTGGCCGTGGCCTTTGCCGAATTGATCTCGGCGGAAGGCGATCCCAGAACCCGCCGTGAGTTCGAACGCGAGCGGGACGCCTGGGAACTGCTCGCCGTTTCCGGGACGGGTCCCTCCTCGCTGTTCGACGCCGCGACGCGGGTGCTCTCGGATCCGGACTCGCGCGCGGTGGTGATCGGCCTGTACCGGCGGTTCGCGGCACTGGTCGGCGCCGATCCCGCCGCGGCGAAGCAGGAGATCGACTCTCTCGCTGAGGCACTCGCGTCGGTGATCGCTCGGGAGTACGGCGATATGGTCCTGATCGTCGAGGACGCGGAGTCCGCGGCACCGATGGTGCGGCCGATGATGACCGTCGCCGAGTTGGTACCCGACCGGGCGCAGTGTGAGGTCCTCATGCGGGTCCTCGCACGGCTCGGGATGTCGCCCGATGGGGCCACCCCGTGATCGCCGCAATGTGGATGTGGGTCCGAGGTGAGGTGGACGACAGACACGGCCAGGCGGCCGCGTTCGGGTACAGCAAGGGCACCGTCGCGCTCCCGCTCGCGTTCATGGTCGCCGGGCTGATCGAGGCGGTGGCCATCCACCTGCTGGTGCCGTGGCAGTGGCTGCGGGTGACGCTGCTGATCGCGACGGTTGTCTCCCTCCTCGCGGTCGTCGGCTGGCTCGCCGGGCGAGCGGTGCACCCGCACCTGGTCACCGAGGACGAGCTCGTCCTCCGATCGGGGTCGGCTGTCGTGGCGACCGTCGATCTCACCGAGATCGGCGCCACGAGGCTGATCAGGCGGTTCGATCGCACCGACGAGGAAGTACGCGACGGCCGCCTGCATCTGCCGGGCCCGGACGGCACGGTCCTCGACATCGACTTTCGAAGCGGCGTCCCGATCGCCTTCCGCAGTGACGAACCGACCATGATCACGGGCGTGAGCCTGCATGTGGACGATCCGCGGGCGATGCTCGATCGGCTCGATGCCGTGACGACCTGACCGGTTGGCGTACCACGAATACCACTCGTGCAGTCCAGCGATGGCGAAGTGGCACTTTATTGCCGGTCCAGTTCTCGGGAGACTGGCCACCATGCTCACCCGCCTGCCCTCCCGTCTCGTCGCGCTCTTCGTCGGCCTCTGGCTCTACGGTTTCTCGATGGCGCTGATGGTCGTTGCCGGGCTCGGGCTCGATCCATGGGACGTGTTTCACCAGGGTGTGGCGCAGCGGACGTCGCTGAGCTTCGGCACCGTCACCGCGCTGACCGGTGCCGCGGTGCTGCTGCTGTGGATCCCGATCCGCCAGCGCCCCGGCTTCGGCACGGTCGCGAATGTCGTGGTGATCGCGGTGGCGGTGGATACCTCGCTGGCCATGCTCCCCGAGCTGGACGCGCTGGCCACCCGGATTCCGGTGATGCTGATCGCGGTCGTCCTCAATGCGTTCGCGGCGGCGCTCTACATCGGTGCCGGTCTCGGCCCCGGTCCGCGCGACGGGTTGATGACCGGGCTGGTCGCGCGTACCGGACTGTCGGTGCGGTTGGTCCGCACCGGACTCGAGGTGGCCGTGCTGGCGACCGGCTGGATGCTCGGCGGCACCGTCGGGGTGGGCACCGTCGTCTATGCGCTCGGCATCGGGCCCCTGATCCAGCTGATGATGGGCCTCCTGAACCGGCTCGGTCAGAACCGGGGCGGCGGCGGTGTCGCACCGGCGATGTCGGTGCCCGCCGTCGCACGCGAGGATTGCCCGGCCCGTTGACCTGCGCGGCAGCCGGGACCGGCGACACGCAACCCGGTCCTGACGCGTGCGCCGCGAGCGGGTAGGTCAAGATGGGCGTCGTGTCCGAACTTGATCCCGATCTGCTCATCGATTTCGACGACGTGCTCATCCGCCGTGGCGGTGTGACCCTGGTCGGCCCCGTGACGTGGAAGGTGGAGCTCGACGAGAAGTGGGTTGTGCTCGGGCCCAACGGCGCGGGCAAGACCTCGCTGCTGCGGATCGCGGCCGCCGAGGTGCACCCGACGTCGGGCAAGGCGCACCTGCTCGGCGAGGTCCTCGGCCGCGTCGACGTCACCGAGCTGCGACCGCGGATCGGGCTATCGTCCTCCTCGCTCGCGCACCGGGTGCCCGCCGACGAGGTGGTGCGCGACCTCGTGGTCTCGGCCGGCTACGCCGTGCTCGGCCGGTGGCGGGAACGCTACGAGGAGATGGACACCACTCGCGCGGTGGAGATGCTCGAGAGCCTTGGCGCCGAGCACCTGGCGAACCGGACCTACGGCACGCTGTCTGAGGGGGAGCGCAAGCGCGTGCTGATCGCGCGGGCCCTGATGACCGATCCGGAGCTGCTGCTGCTCGACGAGCCGGCGGCCGGGCTGGACCTGGGCGGGCGTGAGGAGCTCGTCGCGCGGCTCTCGGACCTGGCCGCCGACCCGGACGCACCCGCGACCGTGCTCATCACCCACCACGTCGAGGAGATCCCGCCGGGCTTCACGCACGCGCTGCTGCTCAAGGAGGGCGAGGTCGTCTCGCAGGGTCTGATCGACGACGTGATCACGGCGGAGAACCTGACCCACGCGTTCAGTCAGGCGATCAGCCTGGACAAGGTGGACGGCCGGTTCTTCGCCAGGCGCACCCGGCTCCCTGGCCAGCACCGCCGCTGAGGCGCCCCGCGGGAGGCCACTTTCTTGAGCCGCGCGAACTAATGGGTGCGGTGGCGTTGTAACGTCCGACACATGGCCACTTTTGAAGCACACCCCGAAGTTCCCCCGAAGGACGCCTCCACCGTCATCCTGGTGCGCGACTCCGAGTCCGGGCCCGAGGTGTTCCTGCTCCGGCGCGTGGGTGGGATGGCCTTCGCGGGTGGCATGACCGTGTTCCCCGGCGGCGGCGTCGACCCGCAGGACGCCGACGCGGACGTGGCCTGGACCGGACCCCCGGTCTCCTGGTGGGCCGAGCGGTTCGGCGTCGACGAGGGCAGGGCGAAGGCGCTGGTCTGTGCGGCGGTGCGGGAGACCTTCGAGGAGTGCGGCGTGCTGCTGGCCGGGCCGACCGCAGACACCGTCGTCGCGGACACCGCCGGCTACGCGCAGGCACGGAAGCAGTTGGAGGCCCGCGAGTTCTCCTTCAGCGAGTTCCTCGCCCGCGAGAACCTGGTACTGCGCGCGGATCTGCTTCGGCCGTGGGCGAATTGGATCACCCCGGTCGGCGAGGGCAGGCGCTACGACACCCGCTTCTTCGTTGCCGCGGCCCCCGCCGGTCAGATCGCGGACGGCGAGACGTCGGAGGCCGCCGAGGTCACCTGGCAGACCCCGGCGCAGGCCATCACGGACTGGATCGAGGGCCGCACCATGCTGCTCCCGCCGACCTGGAGCCAGCTGAGCGCGATCGGCCAATATGCCACCGTCGCAGACGTTCTCGCCGCCGAGCCGGAGATCCCGGTGATCCTGCCGACGCTGTACCAGGAGGAGGACGGCTCGTGGCGGGTGCGATTCCCCGGTCAGGAGCCGTACTACGCCGCCGGGGCGCACCCGTGGGGCGAAAGGTAGCCTTCGCTTCATGGCTGAGTTTGTGACTCTCGAGGTATCCGACGGCATCGGCACCATCCGGCTCGCGCGCCCCCCGATGAACGCGCTGAACCGTCAGTTGCAGGAGGAGCTCCGGGCCGCTGCCCGCGAGGCCACCGTCAACGCCGACGTCAAGGCGGTCATCGTGTACGGCGGCGAGAAGGTGTTCGCGGCGGGCGCGGACATCAAGGAGATGGCGGAGATGTCCTTCGCCGAGATGAGCCCGGTCGCGGGCGACCTGCAGTCGGCGCTCGGCTGCATCTCCGAGATCCCGAAGCCGACCGTCGCCGCGATCACCGGCTACGCCCTCGGTGGCGGCCTGGAGATCGCGCTCGGCGCGGATCGCCGGATCGCGGGCGACAACGCCAAGGTCGGCGTCCCCGAGGTGCTGCTCGGCGTGATCCCCGGCGGCGGCGGCACCCAGCGCCTGGCCCGCCTCATCGGCCCCAGCAAGGCCAAGGACCTGGTGTTCACCGGACGCTTCGTCGGCGCCGAGGAGGCCCTCGCGATCGGCCTGATCGACGAGATGGTCGCCCCCGACGAGGTCTACAACGCGGCCCGCAAGTGGGCCTCGCAGTTCGTCGGTGCCGCGAGCCGCGCCCTCGCCGCCGCCAAGGCGTCGATCGATCAGGGCCTCGACACGGACCTGAACACCGGCCTGAAGATCGAGGCACAGCAGTTCGCGCAGCTCTTCGCGACCGAGGACCGGACGATCGGCATGGAGTCCTTCGTGGCGAACGGCCCGGGTAAGGCGCAGTTCACGGGCAAGTAGCGGCCCGGATGTCACCGCAAAACTAGAACCTGTTCACACTCCTTACTACCCGGTAGGCTCTCACCCATGACTGCAAGCCCGAATGACGGAATCGATCCCGCGCCGCGTCCGCACGCCACCGCCGAAGAGGTCGAGGCCGCTCGTAAGGACACGAAGCTCGCCCAGGTCCTGTACCACGACTGGGAGGCCGAGACGTACGACGACAAGTGGTCCATCTCGTACGACGAGCGCTGCATCGACTACGCAAAGGGCCGGTTCGACGCCGTCGCAGGGGACCTGCCGCTGCCGTACGAGCGGGCGCTGGAACTGGGCTGCGGCACCGGCTTCTTCCTGCTCAACCTGATGCAGGGCGGGGTCGCCAAGACCGGCTCCGTCACCGATCTCTCGCCCGGCATGGTCAAGGTCGCGCTGCGCAACGCCGAGCACCTCGGCCTGGAGGTCGACGGTCGCGTCGCGGACGCCGAGCGGATCCCGTACGACGACAACACCTTCGACCTCGTCGTCGGACATGCGGTGTTGCACCACATCCCGGATGTCGAGCAGTCGCTGCGCGAGGTCCTTCGGGTGCTCAAGCCGGGCGGCCGATTCGTCTTCGCAGGCGAGCCCTCCACGGTCGGCAACTTCTACGCCCGCTGGCTCGGCCGCGCCACCTGGGAGGCCACCACCACGGTCACCAAGCTGCCGTTCCTGGCCAGCTGGCGTCGTCCGCAGGAAGAGCTCGACGAGTCCTCCCGCGCCGCGGCGCTCGAGGCCGTCGTCGACATCCACACCTTCGACCCCACCGACCTCGAGAACATGGCGAAGTCGGCAGGCGGCACCGAGGTACGGGCCATCACCGAGGAGTTCGCCGCGGCGCTGCTCGGCTGGCCGGTCCGGACCTTCGAGGCCGCGGTTCCGCCGGAGAAGCTCGGCTGGGGCTGGGCCAAGTTCGCGTTCGGTGGGTTCAAGACGCTGAGCTGGGTGGACGAGAAGATCCTCAAGCACGTGGTCCCGCGTAACTTCTTCTACAACGTGATGATCACCGGCGTGAAGCCCGAACCGAAGTAGTGGGATACGAGTTCACCCGGGAGGACGTGCGGTACCTGACGTCCGAGGACGGCATCGCCGCCCTCACCGAGGTGGATCGGCTCGAACTCTCGACGCGCACGCACCTGGCCGACATCGGCCGGGTGCGTGCGCGTTTTGTCGACCGGTCCGCTGCCCTGGTCGAGACGGTGCTGCTGCGGCGTAAAGCCGTCGGCAAGATCGACGGTGGCCGGGACTGGCTGTTCACCGACGACGCGCTGCAACAGACGACGCCCTCGGTGGTCGCGCGCAGGCGAGCCCACCGGGTGGCGGGCCGGGCCGTACACGACGTCACCTGCTCGGTTGGCGCGGAACTGTCCGCCCTTGTCGGCGTCGCGAGCGCGGTGATCGGCAGCGATCTCGACCCGGTGCGCCTGGCGATGGCGCAACACAACGTGCCCGGCGCGACGGTCGTCCGTGCGGACGCGCTGGTGCCCTGCACCCGGGACACCGTCGTCCTCGCCGATCCGGCCAGGCGGGCGGGCGGCAGGCGCAGGCACGACCCGGCCGCCCTGCAGCCGCCCCTGCCGGACCTGCTGGAGGCGTACCGCGGCCGCGACCTGTCGGTGAAATGCGCTCCCGGACTGGACTACGATGCGCTGGAGTGGCCCGGCGAGGTGGAGATCGTCTCGCTCGACGGTGGCGTGCGCGAGGCCTGCCTGTGGTCGCCCGGACTCGCGGGGGCGGGGGTTCGCCGTCGCGCGACCGTGCTGACCGCGGACACCGCCTTGGAGCTCACCGACGCCGAACCGGACGAGATCCCCGAGCGCGGACCGGGGGAGTGGATCGTCGACCCGGACGGGGCGGTGGTGCGCGCGGGCCTGGTGCGGCACTACGCGGCCCGGCACGGGCTCTGGCAGCTCGACCCGCGGATCGCGTACCTCACCGGCGACGCGGTGCCCGCGGGCGTGCGCGGGTTCCGGATCATCGAGCAGCTCAAGTACTCCGAGAAGGCGCTGCGTCAGGAGCTCGCCCGCCTCGACTGCGGGGTGGCCGAGATCCTGGTGCGCGGGGTCGACGTGGACCCCGCGGTGCTGCGCCCGCGGCTGAAGCTGCGCGGCTCGGCGTCGCTGAGCGTCGTGCTGACGCGGATCGGCCGCACCCCGGTGGCGTTCGTCTGCGCCGCGGGCGTCCGGGTCTAGCGGAGGACGAACACCTCGCCGATCAGGGTGGGGGTGACGACCTCGCCACCGGGGCCGATCGACGTGCCGACGGTGAAGCCCTCGGCGCCCGGCAGGGTGTCCTGGTCGAGCGTCTCGCCGGTATCGGTGTCGAAGGTGAGCACCGCGAGACCGGTGTCGCCCTCGCGGACGACGGTGTAGCCGGTCGAGCCGCCGGTCTGCGCCGGGACGCCGAGCTGGACGACGTCCTTTCGCTCCCACAGCAACTCGGCGTGGTCACCCTTGTCCTCGAGGGCGAGCAAGCGGCCCTTGTCGGAGCCGGCCGGGATGATCAGGCCGTCCGCGGCGACGGTGGGGCTGCCCGCGGCGGCGAACCCGAGGTCGTGGCTCCAGCGGGGGTCGCCGGTCTCGGAATCGAGCGCCCACAGCGTGCCCGCGCTGTCGTTCGCGTACAGCGTCGTCCCGTCGGCGGAGATCACCGGGCTGGACGTCACGCCGCCGGGCAGTGCGGCGGAGGACCAGTCCTCGCTGATCCGGCCGTCGGCGTAGCGCAGGCCGACCAGCTCGGTGTGCGGGCGGCCCGGTCGCCAGACGGTCACGAAGAACCTGCCGGTGGCGAGGTCGATGGCCGGGGCCGTGGAGACGGGGCACTCGGGGGCGCCGAAGAAGCACTGCTCGAGTCCCTGCGCTGCGGGCGGCAGCGGGACGTTCTGGGCGACGTCATAGGTCGGGGTCGGGATCAGCTGGTACGACGGCACGATCTCCTTGCCGGTCTGGGTACTGAGCACCGAGACGACGCCGAAATGCGTGACGAACAGCAGGTTTCCGTCGGCGGTGAACTGGGCGGACAGCGGCGTCCCGCTCACCACGGTGCGCCAGCGCAGCTGACCGTGCTCGTTGAAGGAGTTCATGGCGCCGTCCTCGCCGACGTACACGTTCGTGACGCGGTCGACGAGCGGGGTCGAGACCGCGACGCCCGGGCCGAGCCGGTTGCACCAGCGCTTGCGGCCGGTCTCGATCTCGAACGAGAAGAGGTTGCAGCCGTTCTCGCTGCGCGAGGTGACGAAGATCTGGCCGTTCGACGCGACCGAGGCGGCCGTCGCGGTCGGTGCGCCGATCGGGCGCGACCAGTCGAAGGAGATCGACCGGGCCCCCTCAGCGGGGCTGGTGCCACTGTTGCGGGCGTCCGCGTGCATGGCGGGCCATCCGCTCGGTGCGTAGGCGTCGTCGAGCGGTGGTGCGCTGCTGCAGCCGCCGATGATCAGCGCCGAAACTGCCGTCAGCGACACCGCTGCCGACCGGAGAACACGCCGCATTCAACACTCCTCGTGTGGATTTCGCTCGGTGCAGACTATCCGGCCGAGCACCGCGGGGTGTGAACCCGCCCCTTCGCAGAATGCGGATCGACTATCCGTTGAACGCAGGACAATCGCGTGTTCCGATCGCCGGGCGGGGTCGGCGGGCAAAATGTGAGTGGTTCAGAATTCAAGGGACTGCGTGATCACAAGCGTCCAATTGTGGCGCGACGGAGCAGGTCCGGCGCCTCCTGTGATTGGACTGTTATTTCGGTACATTCCGTATCGAATTGCGATAATTAGCCGACAGAAACGCACAATTCCGGTCGCAATTGTGTTTGAATGGCGACATGGAAGGGTCAGGGGGTGGAGATTTGAGTGCGCCGCGCCGATCGCCGCGCGTCGACGCGAACGACAATCACCTGCTCGGCACGCCTCAGGCGGGGGTGGTGATCGTCGTCGGCCTGATCGTCGGCGCCGCGACGCTGATCGGCGTGATGACGAACTCCCTGCTCGCGGTCATCGTGGTCGCGGTGACGGCGGCGCTGGTCGCGGCGCTGCTTGGCGGCGGCGGATGGCTCGGCGGGGGCGGCGGAGTGGGCCGTCGCGGAGCTCACATCCGCTGACCGTAGGCTGCATGGCATGACCAGCATGTGGGGCGCACCGTTGCGCACGAGGTGGCGGGGATCACGTCGGACCGACAGCGAGCAGGCAAAGTTCCTGACCCGTGATTCCCTGCGATGGGTGCTCGAGAACAAGGCGTACACGCCCTGGTACCTGGTGCGCTACTACCGGCTGGCCAAGTTCAAGCTCGCGAACCCGCACGTGATCCTGCGCGGCATGGTCTTCCTCGGCAAGAACGTGGAGATCCACTCGACTCCCGAACTGTCGCGGCTCGAGATCGGCCGCTGGGTGCACATCGGCGACGGCAACGCGATCCGCTGCCACGAGGGTTCCCTGCGCATCGGCGACAAGGTCGTCTTCGGCAAGGACAACGTCGTCAACACCTACCTCGACATCGAGATCGGCGCCTCCACCCTCGTCGCCGACTGGTGCTACATCTGCGATTTCGACCACCGGATGGACGACGTCAACGTCCCGATCAAGGATCAGGGCATCGTGAAGGGCCCGGTTCGGATCGGTCCGGACACCTGGGTCGCCGCCAAGGTGACCGTGCTGAGGAACACGATCGTCGGCCGCGGCTGCGTGCTCGGCGCGCACGCGGTGGTCAAGGGCGAGATCCCGGATTACAGCATCGCGGTCGGCGCGCCCGTCAAGGTCGTCAAGAACCGCAAGGAGGCCTGGGAGGCAGGCGCGGCCGAGCGGGCCAAGTACATCGCCGCCCTCGAGGACATCGAGCGCAAGAAGGCCGCCGCAGCACGTTGAGGCGCTGCGCGCCTGTGCGCGGTTGACGAGTCCAGGGACTCGTCAACCGCACACAGGCGGCGGAGCCGCCTACCGGCCGGGGAGCGGCCGCTGGGGGATGTCGGGGCGCGCCAACGGGTGTCGCACCCGTCGCTTGGCGCTCAGGTAGACCTGCGCGGTGTCGAGCGCGACGCTGTGCCAGTCGAAGTCGGCGGTGAGCCGTTCGCGGGCCGCCTCGGCCCGGCGCTGCGCGCCCGCGGGATCGTCGAGCACCTCACGCACCGCCGACGTCAGTCCCTCGACGTCGCCGGGAAGGAACGACATCCCGGTGACGCCGTCGACCACGGCCTCGCCGAGCCCGCCCGCGGTGGAGGTGACCAGCGGGGTGCCCGCCGCCGCCGCCTCGAGCGCGATGATGCCGAACGGCTCGTACCGGCTGGGCAGCACGATCGCGTCCGCCGCGTGCAACCAGCCCAGCAGCTCGGTGTGGTCGAGACTGCCGAGGAAGGCCACCGAGCGCAGGACCCGGTTGGACCGTGCCTCCTGCTGCAGCCACTCGAACTGGGTGCCCTCACCCGCGACGGCCAGCGTGGTGCCCGGGTGGCTGCGACGGATCCGGGGCAGCGCGGCGATGATGTCCTGCACGCCCTTCTCGTACTCGAGCCTGCCGACGAACAGCAGCCGCGGCGGGCCGGAGCGCGGCGCGCGCTGCCGGTAGTTCCAGGTGGTGACGTCGATCCCGTTGCGGATCACCGTGATCGGCGGCAACTGCGGACCGTAGAGCTCGGTGACCTCCTCCTCCATCGAGGCGGAGCAGGTGATGATCGCGTCCGACTCGTTGGCCAGCCACCACTCGACGGAGTGCACCTGACGGTTGATCGTCCCTGAGATCCAGCCGCTGTGCCTGCCGGCCTCGGTGGCGTGCAGCGTGGAGACCAGCGGCACGTCGAAGTACTCGGCCAGCGCGATCGCGGGATGCGCGACCAGCCAGTCGTGCGCGTGCACGACGTCGGGCTGCCAGCCGTCGCCGAGCCCTGGCTTGCCGAGCGCGACGCCCGCGCGCACCATGGCGTGCCCCATCGCGAGGGTCCAGGCCAGCATGTCCTCGCCGAACACGAAGTGCGCCGGGTCCTCGGCGACCGCCACCACCAGTACGCCCTCCGAGATGTGGGTGATGGTCGGGTGGGTGGACGCGTCGGTGCCGGTGGGGCGCCGCGAGAGCACGACCACCTCGTGGCCTGCCTGCACCAGCTCGGTGGCCAGGTGGTGCACGTGCCTGCCGAGCCCGCCGACCACCACCGGCGGGTACTCCCAGGAGACCATCAGGACCTTCATGCGGGACCGCCGATCGCGTCGTCGGGGAGTCGTCGGGCGTCCAGCGAGGGGAACAGCCCGTCGGCGTGGTTCCAGCCGTCGGCCAGCTGCCGCGCCCGGTCCAGGTGACCCGCTGCGACGGCGCCCGCGATCTCCCTGGTGGCGTGGGCGTGCAGGTGCGCACGGTCACGGGCGTACCCGGCGGCGGAGTCCTTGCTGACCATGAACGCCCAGTCGCTCTGCACGGTCATGATGGCCTCGCGCAGGATCTGGTCGTTGACCTGATCGCGCAGCTCCGGCCGGCCGGGCGCGCGTTGCGCCCCGCGGGCCTTGTCCACCGCGTCCAGCGCGGTCTGCACGACCTCGGTGTTCAGCTGGACCAGGTCGGCGACCTGATCGCCCGCCCAGACCCGCCAGTCCTTGCCGCTGCCCCAGGAGGAGTCGGCGAGCTGGACGGGTTCGCCGACGAAGCCGGCCGCCCTTGCATCGGAGAGGGTGCCGACCGGGATGCCCGCCTCCGGCAGCGCGCGCAGGACCTTCTCCAGCCACTGCGGACCCTCGAACCACCAGTGTCCGAACAGTTCGGTGTCGAAGGCGGCCACCACGAGCGCGGGCCTGCCGATGCGCTCGCTCTCCGAGCGCATCCGGGACCTGACCGTGTCGACGAAGTCCGCGACGTGCCGGTCGATGGCGGCGGCCGCGAGTTCGGGGTCGTACGGCGCCTTGTCCTTCGAGTCGACGGTGCGGCCGGTGACGCGCGCGGGCTTGAGCCCGGTGTCGTGGTCGTAGGTGTGGAAGTCGCGGTAGGCGCCGTCGCCCGGGTAGCCCGACTTCGGCGACCACACCCGGTACGAGACCTGCAGGTCGCGGCCGAAGGCCACCACGTCGGATTCGCGAACCGGGCGGCCGAGGGAGGTGTCCCCGCGCAGCGACGGGCCGTCCACCATGAAGTGCTGCACGCCCGCGGCGTCGTACTCCCGTTCCATCCCGGGCGTGTAGCCGCATTCGGGTGCCCAGATCCCGGAGGGCTTCGTGCCCCAACGCGCCTTGGCGTCGGCGAGGCCCTCGCTGAGCTGGAACGAGCGCAGCCGCGGATGCAGCAGCGGCTGGAACGGGTGGGCCAACGGTCCGCCGAGCAGCTCGATGGCGTCGGCGTCGACGAGCCCGCGCAGCACCGGCGAGCCGCCGTGCGCCCAGCGCTCCTCGAAGTCGGTCAGCGCCTCCGCGGCGAGTCGGTGCTCGCGGGCGCCGAGGTCGCGGTGCGGCTGGTCGCGCATGCCTGCGGCCTCGTGGGCGCGCAGCTGCCAGTTGCCCAGCCAGTGGTGCATCCCGGCCAGGCAGTGCGGGTCGTCGAGCTGGGCCGCCAGCACCGGGGTGATGCCGAGGCTGAGCAGCCGGGTGCGGCCCTCCGCGGCGAGCGTGCGCAGCACGCGGGCCACGGGCAGGTAGGTGGCCGCCCAGGACTGGTAGAGCCATTCCTCGCCGACGGGCCACCGGCCGTGGTTGGCCAACCACGGCAGGTGTGAGTGCAGGACCAGGCAGAACATGCCCGGTTCCTGCGCAACTCCGGTCGGTTTGTTCACCCTGACACCGCGGGCTTCCGTGCGATGGCGACCAGGTCCAGGCTGGCGTCGATGTCGGGTTCGGTGAGCGCGAAGTCGTCCACGGTGATGGCCTCGACGTCGGCGACGAGGTCCGCAGGCCACGGCTCGCCCGCCAGCGCGCGGTCGATCTGGGCGTCGATGAAGGAGCCGCCGTGCTTGGCGTCGAGCTCGCGCAGACGGGGGCCGTGGTGCACGCCGGTCATCAGGTCGACGACGAAGCCGGCCTCCTCGAGGAGCTCGGTCATCTCGGCGGCGTTGAGTTCGCGGGTGTGGAACGGGTTGAGCGGGGTGTCCCGTCCGGGGGAGAAGGTGATCCGGTTCGGGGTGCTGATCAGCAGCTCGCCGCCGGGGGTCAGCACGCGGAAGCATTCGGCCAGGAACTGGGCCTGGTCCCACAGGTGCTCGATCACCTGGAAGTTGACCACGATCCCGACGCTGGCGTCCGGCAGCGGGAGGTCCGCGAGGTTGCCCTGGCGCATGTCGATTCGCGGGTAGCGGGCACGCACGTGGTCGACGGCGGAGGTGTCGTAGTCGAGCCCGATGACCTTCTCGGCGACGTCGGCAATCATGTTGGCGCCGTAGCCTTCTCCGGACCCGGCCTCGAGGACGACGCGGCCGGCGCAGCGCTCGAGCAGCTGCCGGTACACCACCTCGTGACGGCGGAACCAGTAGTTCTCCTCGGGCACGCCCGGGACGGTGCGCTCGCCGGTCAGCGGCAGGGTCGCTTCGCTCGGCTGCGGGGTCGCCTCGGCAGCCGTCGGGTTGTTATCGGCGTCGACGGACATGGCCGGGGTCGAGACAGATGAATCGCTCACCGTTGGGAGGTTAGTGCCCTCGGTGTCAGAACTGGTCGGGGTGGTCCACATCACAGGCATGAATGATCCTCCTGGCCGTTATGGTGGACGAGGTTTCCCACCCAAGTTACTAGCGGGTAACTTAACATGGGGTAATCTGACGCACACCCGACGTGCGAACGAGACGGTTACGCGAGCGCTCCTCCTCGACGTGGAGCTGCTCTCGATCATCAGGCAGAAATACACAGGAGGTCGACGAAGACCCATGACGAACATCGTCGTTTTGATCAAGCAGGTTCCTGACACCTGGTCCGAGCGCAAGCTCACCGATGGTGACTTCACGCTGGACCGCGAGGCCGCGGACGCCGTGCTCGACGAGATCAACGAGCGCGCGGTCGAGGAGGCCCTGCTCATCAAGGAGGCGCAGGGGGGCGAGGTGACCGTGCTGTCCGCCGGCCCGGACCGCGCCACCGATGCCATCCGCAAGGCGCTGTCCATGGGTGCCGACAAGGCCGTTCACATCAACGACCCGGCTCTGCACGGCTCCGACGCCATCCAGACCGGCTGGACCCTGGCCGCCGCGCTCGGCCAGATCGGCTTCGAGAACGATGAGCCGGCCGACCTGATCATCGCAGGCAACGAGGCCACCGACGGCCGCGTCGGCGCCGTTCCGGCCATCATCGCCGAGTACCTCGGCATCCCGCAGCTCACCCAGCTGCGCAAGCTCACCGTCGCCGACGGCAAGGTCACCGGCGAGCGCGAGACCGACGAGGGCATCTTCGGCCTCGAGGCCTCGCTGCCCGCCATCGTCTCGGTCACCGAGAAGATCAACGAGCCGCGCTTCCCGTCCTTCAAGGGCATCATGGCCGCGAAGAAGAAGGAAGTCTCGGTCTTCACCCTCGCCGACCTCGGCGTCGACCCGGAGACCGTTGGCGTCGCGAACGCGGGCACCACCGTCACCGCGTCCACCCCCAAGCCCCCGCGTACCGCTGGTGAGCGCGTCACCGACGAGGGTGATGGCGGCAGCAAGATCGCCGCTTACCTCGTCGGCCAGAAGATCATCTGATCGCGCCCCTCAACCAGCAGACCCACACGTAGGAGAAGACAGCAATGGCAGAAGTACTTGTGCTCGTCGAGCACGCCGAGGGTGCGCTCAAGAAGGTCAGCACCGAGCTCATCACCGCAGCGCGCGCGCTCGGTGAGCCGGCTGCGGTCGTCGCGGGCCCGGCCGGAACCGCGGCCAAGCTCGCCGAGGCGCTGGCCGCCGCGGGCGCCGCGAAGATCTACGTCGCCGAGTCCGATGACATCGACGGCTACCTGATCACCCCGAAGGTCGACGTCCTCGCCGCCCTGGTCGAGTCCGCCGGACCGGCTGCCGTGATCACCGCCGCCACCACCGAGGGCAAAGAGGTCTCCGGACGTCTGGCCGCACGGATCGGTTCCGGCCTGCTCAGCGACGTCATCGAGGTCAAGGCCGACGGCAGCGCCGTGCACTCGATCTTCGGTGGCGCGTTCACCGTCGAGGCCAAGGCCAACGGCGAGGTCCCGGTCATCTCGGTTCGCCCGGGTGCCGTCGAGGCCCAGCCGCAGGCCGGTGCCGCCGAGCAGGTCACCGTCGAGGTGCCGGCTCAGGACGAGAGTGCCGTCAAGGTGACCTCGCGCAACCCGATCGTCGGCGGCGACCGCCCCGAGCTCACCGAGGCGTCGGTCGTCGTCTCCGGTGGCCGTGGCGTCGGCAGCGCCGACAAGTTCAGCGTGGTCGAGGAGCTCGCCGACTCGCTCGGCGCCGCGGTCGGTGCCTCGCGTGCCGCCGTGGACTCGGGCTACTACCCGGGCCAGTTCCAGGTCGGTCAGACCGGTAAGACGGTCTCCCCGCAGCTGTACATCGCGCTCGGCATCTCCGGCGCCATCCAACACCGCGCAGGCATGCAGACGTCGAAGACCATCGTCGCCGTCAACAAGGACGAAGAGGCCCCGATCTTCGAGATCGCGGACTACGGCGTCGTCGGCGACCTGTTCAACGTCGCACCGCAGCTCACCGAGGCGGTCAAGGCTCACAAGGGCTGATCCCGCGTCACCTTTCGGCGGCCCCGTTCCCTGGTTGGGAGCGGGGCCGCCGTCGTGTTCACCGAAGTTGCATCGACACGACACCGACCTGATGCCGGGAGGCCGCCCGGCTCGGTGACCCTTCGGGGCATGACGACAACGCCGGTCCTCATCAACGATTTTCCGAGCGTCACCACCGTCCCCAGATACACCCTGCTGCTGTCCTCGGACCGCGAGCACCGGATCGCAGCGCAGCGGCTGCGGTACCAGGTGTTCGCGGCCGAACCGGGCTTCGAAGGCGCGGTCCGCGGCATCTCCGACGGTCTCGACGCCGACCACTTCGACGAATATTGCGATCACCTGCTGGTGCGCGACGAGCTGGCCGACGAGGTCGTCGGCTGCTACCGGATGCTGACCCCGGACGCCGCGATCGCCGCGGGCGGGCTCTACACCGCCACCGAGTTCGACCTCGCCGCGCTCGACCCGCTCCGCCCACAGCTCGTCGAGATGGGCCGGGCCTGCGTGCACCCCGATCACCGCTCCGGTTCGGTGCTGGGCCTGATGTGGGCGGGCATCCTCAACTACCTGGAGCTCACCGGCTACCGCTGGGCCATGGGGTGCGTGTCGGTGCCGATGCAGGCGCGGCCGAGTGATCTGCCGGGCGCGAACGTGCGCGGGGTCCGCGACCGACTGCTCGACGCGCACGCCACCGCCCCTGACCTCCGGGTGCGTCCGCTGCGGCCGGTGCCCGGCCTGGACGAGATCGCGGCCCCCGCCCGCACGGCGCTGCCCCCGCTGCTGCGCGGCTACCTGCGCCTTGGCGCCTCGATCTGCGGCGAGCCCGCGCACGACCCCGACTTCGGCGTCGCCGACTTCGTGGCCCTGTTGGGCATGGCGGAGGCCGACGAGCGCTACCTGAGCCGGCTGCGGTCGGCCGCCGCCGCCGTCCCGATGATCCTCCGATGACGCACGACTGGATGCCCTCGAGCCCCTGCGGCGACGGCTGCCTGCCGACCGCGGTGGAGCGGGCCGGCCTGGCCCGGGTGGCCGCGCGGTTCGTGATGCTCGCGGCGATGCTGCTCTCGCTGCCCGTTCTGCTGGCGGGTGGGGTCCTGCCGGGATCCTGGCGCCGCTCGGTGCAGCGCGGCTACGCGCGGGCCGCGCTGAGCGGGCTGGGGATGCGGCTGCGGGTGCGCGACGAGCGCGGCCTCGACATCGATCCTGGGGAACGGGGTGTGCTGGTGGTGGCCGGGCACGTCTCCTGGGCCGATGTGCTGGTGCTCTGCGCGCTCGGGCCCGCCGACTTCGTGGCCAGGGCGGACCTGCTGGACTGGCCGCTGCTCGGGACCCTGGCACGGCGGATGCGGATCATCCCGATCGACCGGGCGCGGCTGTCCGAGCTGCCCGGCGCGGTCGACGAGGCCGCGGAGCGGCTGCGGGCAGGTGGGCGGGTGGTGGCCTTCCCCGAGGGGACCACCTGGTGCGGGCGCGCCTACGGCAGCTTCCGCCCAGCCCTGTTCCAGTCCGCGGTCGAGGCAGGCGCGCTGGTGCAGCCCGTCGGGATCAGGTACTGCACGCCGGACGGGCGGCTGGACACCACGGCCTGCTTCGTCGGGGACCAGACGCTGGCCGCGTCGCTGCGCCGGACGGTCGGGCTGCGCAGGCTCGACGTGGAGGTGCTGCTCGCGCCGCTGGAGGAGCCGGGCGCCGACCGCAGGGAGCTGGCGCGGCGCTGCGAGCGGGCGGCGCGCGTGATCCTCGGCGCGAACCTGACCGTGCAGGACATCCTCGACGGCATGGAGGAGCGTCAGACCGCGGCGGCGTGAGCGCGCCTACCAGCACAGTCGCGGTCGCAGCGGCCCCCGGCCGACGGGCTATCCTGGTCAGGTCATGACAACGCCCCACCCGAGCGCCTCCAACCGCAGTGATGCCACCCTGCGGTCCAGCGCGCCATCCCAGGTCTATCTCGATCACGCCGCGACGACGCCGATGCTGCCCGAGGCCATCGAGTCGATGACTGCGGTCCTCGCCACGGTGGGCAACGCGTCCTCGCTGCACGGTTCGGGCCGCGCGGCCCGCCGCCGGGTGGAGGAGGCACGGGAGTCCATCGCGGCCGACCTGGGCGCACGGCCGTCGGAGGTCATCTTCACCTCCGGGGGAACCGAGAGCGACAACCTGGCCGTCAAGGGCATCTACTGGGCCCGCCGCGACGCCGACCCGCGCCGCCGCAGGATCATCGCGGGCGCCGTGGAGCACCACGCCGTGCTCGACGCGGTCGAGTGGCTGGTGGAGCACGAGGGCGCCGAGGTGACGTGGCTGCCGGTGGACCGGCATGGCCGCATCGACCCCGATGCGTTGCGCGTCGAGCTGGCCGCCGGCGCCGACGAGGTCGCGCTCGTCACCGTCATGTGGGCGAACAACGAGGTCGGCTCGATCATGTCGATCGCCGCACTCGCCGCCGTCGCCACCGAGTTCGGGGTCCCGATTCACAGCGACGCGGTGCAGGCCGTGGCGCAGCTGCCGGTGGACTTCGCGGCCAGCGGGCTCTCCGCCTTGAGCGTCGCCGCGCACAAGTTCGGCGGGCCGCAGGGCGCAGGAGCGCTGCTGCTCGGCCGCCAGGTGCCGTGCGTGCCGCTGCTGCACGGCGGCGGCCACGAGCGCGACCTGCGGGCGGGCACCCTGGACACCGCGGCGGTGGTGTCGATGGCCACCGCGCTGCGGAAGACCGTGTCGGACATGGATTCCCGCTCCTCCGAGCTGATCAGGCTGCGCGAGCGGCTGATCGCCGGGGTGAGCGCGGCGGTGCCAACGGCGGTGCTGAACGGCCCGGTCGGCGATCAGCGACTGCCCGGGAATGCGCACTTCACCTTTCCCGGTTGCGAGGGTGATTCGCTGCTGATGCTGCTCGACGCGGCGGGGATCGAGTGCTCGACCGGGTCGGCGTGCACGGCCGGGGTCGCCAGCGCCAGTCACGTGCTCATTGCGATGGGCGTCGACGCGACCATCGCGCGCGGGTCGCTGCGGTTCTCGTTGGGGCACACCTCGACTGATTCCGATGTCGATGCGTTGATCGCGGCGCTGCCGCAGGTGGTCGAGCGGGCCAGGATGGCGGGCCTGGCGGGCGCCGGGGCCAGGGGAGGGGCACGCTGATGCGGGTACTGGCGGCGATGAGCGGCGGAGTGGACTCCGCGGTGGCGGCGGCGCGTGCGGTGGCCGCCGGACACGAGGTGGTGGGCGTGCACCTGGCGCTGTCCACCGCGCCGGGCACCCTGCGCACCGGTTCGCGTGGCTGCTGCTCCAAGGAGGACGCCGGGGACGCGCGCCGCGCCGCCGACATCCTCGGTATCCCCTTCTACGTCTGGGATTTCGCGGATCGCTTCAAGGAAGACGTGATCGAGGACTTCATCGAGTCCTACGCCGCCGGGGAGACGCCGAACCCCTGCCTGCGCTGCAACGAGAAGATCAAGTTCGCCGCCCTCGCGGACCGCGCGATGGCGCTCGGTTTCGATGCGGTCGCGACCGGTCACTACGCGCGACTGGAGGACGGCGTGCTGCGCCGCGCGGTCGACGCCGACAAGGACCAGTCCTATGTCCTCGGCGTGCTCACCGCCGAGCAGCTCTCCCGGGCGATGTTCCCCGTCGGCGACACCCCGAAGCCGCAGATTCGGGCCGAGGCCGCCGAGCGCGGGCTCGCGGTCGCGGACAAGCCCGACAGCCACGACATCTGCTTCATCCCGTCCGGGGACACCCGGGCCTTCCTCGGCGCCAAGATCGGGATCCGGCCCGGCAAGGTCGTCGACGCGGACTCCGGCGAGGTGCTCGCCGATCACGAGGGCGTGCACGGGTTCACCATCGGCCAGCGCAAGGGACTGGGCGTGCAGGGCCCGGCGGCCGACGGCAAGCCGCGCTACGTCACCGCCATCGAACCCGAGACCGGCACCGTCACCGTCGGCTCGGCCGAGCGCCTGCAGGTCTGGACGATCGCGGCCGAGCGCGCGATCTGGACCTCCGGCGCGGCGCCGCAGGGACCGATCGAGTGCGTGGTGCAGGTCCGGGCGCACGGCGGACTGGCCGAGGCCGTGGTCGTGCCCGTCGACGGAGGACTGGACGTGCAGCTGCGCGAGCCGCTGACCGGCGTGGCCAGGGGACAGGCCGTCGTGCTGTACCGGCCGGACGCCGCGGGCGACGAGGTCCTCGGTAGCGGCACCATCGTCGGCACCGGCGCGGACCGCCGGTGACGGCACCGTCCATCCCGGTCGGCGTCGCGACCGGCGTCGGTTCCTGGCCCGGCACCGATCCGCGGGAGGCCGCCGCCATCGTGGTGGGCGAACTGCCCGCCCTGCCGCACCTGGTCGAACTGCCCGACCGCGGCGTCGGCGCCGACATGATCGGCCGCGCGGCCGCGCTGCTGGTCGACCTGCCGTTCGACACCTCCACCACCGCCTACCGGCTCGCGCAGCGTCCGGGTGCGGTCACGCGTCGGGCCCGCGACCTGCTCCGGCGTGACCTGGACGCGCTCGAGGAGGCCTGGGAGGTCGCCGGGCGCCGGGGCACCGATCAGCCGGTGAAGGTCCAGTCGGTCGGGCCGCTGACGCTGGCGGCGCAGGTCGAGCTCTCCGGCGGGCATCGCGTGCTCACCGACGCGGGCGCGCTGCGCGACCTCGCGGAATCGCTGGCCGAGGGGCTGCGCGTGCACGTCGACGAGGTGGCCCGCAGGCTCGGCTCGCCCGTCGTGGTGCAGCTCGACGAACCAGGACTGCCCGCGGTGCTGGCCGGTTCGCTGGCGGGCGTCTCGATCCTGCAGACCCCCCGCGCAATGCCCGAACCGGAGGCGCTCGCCGTCCTGTCGTCCGTGATCGGCCGCCTGGAGTCGCCGGTGTTGGTGCACTCCTGCGCCGCCGGTCTGCCGCTGGGGCTGCTGCGTCGCAGCGGCGCCGCGATGATCGGACTGGACCTGAGCGAGCTGACGGTCGCGGACCTCGACGGCGTCGGCGAACTGCTCGAGGACGGCATCGCGCTGGCCCTCGGGCTGGTGCCGACCCTTGGTGCCGAGCCCGCGCCGGGCTGGCGCGAACTCGCCGAGCCCGCGGTGACCCTCGTCGACCGGCTGGGCTTCCCGCGATCCGTCCTCGCCACGCAGGTGACGGTGACGCCGCGATGCGGCCTCGCGGGCGCGAGCCCGGAGTGGGCGCGGACGGCGCTGCGTCGCGCCGCCGAGCTGACGAGGGCATTCGCGGACGGCGCCGAGTTCGACTGAATCGGACCCGCGGGCGCCCGCTCGAGCGGCGGCGTTGTCTGCCTCCTGCGATAACCTTCCGGCGTGGACGAGAACGCAGCCCAGGGGTCTGAACCAGCACTGTCAGCAGCGACCTCCGACGAACGCGAAGAATGGCAGCGGCTCGCGGAGGAGGTGCGCGAGCACCAGTTCCGCTACTACGTGCGGGACTCGCCGATCATCTCCGACGGTGAATTCGACGCCCTGCTGAACCGGCTGATCGCGCTCGAAGAGGCGCGCCCCGATCTGCGCACCCCGGACTCGCCCACCCAGCTCGTCGGCGGCGGGTTCGCCACCGAGTTCACCGCGGTCGACCACCTCGAGCGAATGCTGAGCCTGGACAACGTCTTCGACGAGGAGGAGCTGCGCACCTGGGTGCGGCGGGTGGAAGCCGCAGTGTTGGATGGTCACTCCGCAGGCTCCGCGCCTGATGGCTCCGACCTGCACTACCTGTGCGAGGTGAAGATCGACGGTGTCGCGCTGAACCTGGTCTACGAGAACGGCAGGCTGGTGCGCGGCGCCACCCGCGGCGACGGCCGCACCGGCGAGGACGTCACCCTCAACGCGCGCACGATCGAGGAGATCCCGCACGTGCTGACGCCGAGCGAGGAGTTCCCGATCCCGTCGCTGCTCGAGGTCCGCGGCGAGGTGTTCTTCCGGCTCGAGGACTTCGAGGCCCTCAACGCGTCCCTGGTCGCGGAGGGCAAGGCGCCGTTCGCCAATCCCCGCAACTCGGCCGCCGGATCACTGCGGCAAAAGAACCCGGCGGTCACGGCCAAGCGGCGGCTCGGCATGATCTGCCACGGGCTCGGCCGGATCGAGGGCTTCGCACCGGCGTCCCAGCACGACGCCTACACCGCGCTGGCGGCCTGGGGGTTGCCCGTGTCCACGCACACCGCGCGAGTCCGCGGCGTCGACGAGGTCGTGGCGAGGGTCGCGTACTGGGACGAGCACCGCCACGACGTGGAACACGAGATCGACGGCCTTGTGGTCAAGGTCGACGAGATGGCGCTGCATCGGCGGCTCGGTTCCACCTCACGGGCTCCGCGCTGGGCCATCGCGTACAAGTACCCACCGGAGGAGGCCACCACCCGGTTGCTCGACATCCGTGTCAGCGTCGGCCGGACCGGCCGGGTCACCCCGTTCGCCTACATGGAGCCGGTGACGGTTGCCGGATCGACCGTCTCGCTCGCGACGCTGCACAACGGGTCCGAGGTCAAGCGAAAGGGCGTGCTGATCGGCGACATGGTGGTCATCAGGAAGGCGGGCGAGGTCATCCCTGAGGTGCTCGGTCCGGTGGTCGATGTGCGCACCGGGGACGAGCGTGAGTTCGTGATGCCCACACACTGTCCCGAGTGCGGCACCGAGCTGGCCCCCGCCAAGGAGGGCGACGCGGACATCCGTTGCCCGAACCAGCGGTCCTGCCCGGCGCAGTTGCGGGAGAGGGTCTTTCACGTGTCGGGGCGTGGCGCTTTCGACATCGAGGTGCTCGGCTACGAGGCGGCGACCGAGCTGCTCAAATCGGGAGTGATCGCCGACGAGGGAGACCTGTTCTCGCTCACCTCCGACGACCTGATGAAGACCTCGCTGTTCACCACCAAGGCGGGCGCGCTGTCGGCGAACGGGCGCAGGCTCCTCGACAACCTGCACTCGGCCAAGGACAAGCCGCTGTGGCGGGTACTCGTGGCGTTGTCCATCCGGCACGTCGGCCCCACCGCGGCCCGGGCGCTGGCCTCCGAGTTCGGCAGCCTCGAGCGGATCGAGAACGCGTCCGTGGAGGAACTGGCGGCCGTGGACGGCGTCGGCGGCACCATCGCCGCCGCCGTGGTCGAATGGTTTGCGGTGGACTGGCATCGCGAGATCGTCGCGAAGTGGCGCGCCGCCGGGGTGTCGATGGAGGACGCCCGCGACGAGTCGATCGAGCGCAACCTCGAGGGCCTGTCGATCGTGGTCACCGGCTCGCTCGTCGGGTTCACCCGTGACGGCGCCAAGGAGGCGATCCTGATCCGCGGCGGCAAGGCCGCCGGTTCGGTGTCGAAGAAGACCGCGTTCGTGGTGGTGGGCGAGGCGCCGGGTTCCAAGCACGACAAGGCGATCGAGCTCGGGGTGCCGGTGCTCGACGAGGACGGGTTCCGACTGCTGCTCGAGCGCGGCCCGGACGCGGTGACGCCTGCAGGCGGGGAAGGCGACGCCGACACCGCCGGATAGCAGGCACAGCGGGAGGACGACATGGGCGCGTTGATCTACTCGTCGATCTGTTCGCTCGACGGATACGTCGCGGACCGCGACGGCAATTTCGACTGGGCCATGCCGGACGAGGAAGTGCACGGTTTCGTCAACGACCGCGAGCGATCGATCGGCACCTACCTCTATGGGCGCCGCATGTACGAGGTGATGGCCGGCTGGGAGTCGGTTGCCGGCGACGCGGGCCCGCCTGTGGCGGATGACTTCGCCGCGCTGTGGCGGGCCGCCGACAAGATCGTGTACTCCACGACCCTGCAGGCGGTGTCGACCTCCCGCACCCGGCTCGAGCGGGAGTTCGATCCCGCGGCGATCCGAGCGTTGAAGGCGTCCTCGCCGCGCGACCTGTCGATCGGCGGCCCCGGACTTGCTGCCTGCGCGATCCGGGCGGGACTCGTCGACGAGTGGCAGCTGTATCTCGTCCCTGCCGTGGTGGGCGGCGGCACCCCGGCGCTACCCGCGGGCGTTCGGCTGGACCTACGGCTCGCCGACGAACGTCGGTTCGAGGGCGGGACGGTGTTCCTGCAGTACCGAGCGCGATAGCAATCAATCACCCCCGACAGGCGGGACTTCCGGGAAATGCCGACACACCGAACCGGCAACCGACAGCGGTGACGGCTTCCATCCGCTCGACCGGATTCCTGACTTCCAAGGCCGGCAGCAGCCCACCCTGTAGCAGTGCGCTCTTGGTCGACGGCATGGTGGCGTTGGCATCGAGGGTTCCGCGGATTCGTGCGAATTCGACGAGCTCGTCGTAGACCATCGACAGCGCCGCTTCCGTGGTCTGGTCCTCCGACTCGAGCCCGGCGAAATCCACTCCGGTCTCGTACTCGTGGCGGACCGCGTGCGGGCCCTGGTCACAGGTGGGTTTGTTCAGATCGATGCGAAACTCCTGCCGGTCCGGCGACGGCGCGCTGATCGTGCCGGCATCGGTGCAGGCATGGTGTGAGATGCGATCACCGAGGGCGTGGATGTAGATGCCGATCCTCGCATCCCACGAATCGCCGCCGATCCAGGAGTCGAATTGCGACGATGACACACCGTCGGAGATGACCTGCTCTCCGGTGACGTTGGTGAACGGGATCGCTACCGGGGTCTCCACGCTGTACACGCCGTTGATCTGTGCCGGCTCCGGGTCCGCGTAACAGGCTGCGCCAGTGGCGTAGTCGCCGTCGGCCGAGCGATTGGTGAAGCCTCCCGTGCACAACGGGGCGCTGCCGCCCGGCCCGGCCATGGCCCACCGCCGCACGTGCGTGAGCATGATCTCGTGTGCGGGATCATCGACGTCGGGTCGCATCCCGTCGGGCTCGGGATCGAACGGTCCCCGCATCGTCGGGAGGAAATGGAAGAGGAAGCCGCCGGTGGCGAAATGCGTTCGCACGAGACCGCCGATGTCCTTGGTGGTCAAGGCGGCGGCGTCGGCGACGAGTTGGCCGTTCATGTCTCGTGGCGCGAAGGTGCCCAGGTCTGTCGCCTCGTCGTATGCCGCGATCCAATACGCATCCCGCTCCGAGAAGCCGACGGTGCGGGCGATGAGGTAGGTCGAGTCGGAATGCACGAGGCTGCGCCCGCCGAGCGGCTGACGCAACGTGTACCCGTAGCGAACGAACGCCTCGAGTCCGCACAGGGGCCCGTCTGGATCGTCGAGCGGACACGACTGCGGCAGGGGCGCACAGTTGTGCGGCGGGGCTCCACCCTCGGAGTAGCAGATGTCCTCGGCGAAACCGTGCGCCTGCGGGGGAGCGACAACAAACGCTGAGGCGGCCAGCGCCAGCGCCACCGTGGCCGATCTCCGAATGTGTCCATTCATCGACAAGCGCCTTTCCGGTCGCCGCGTCCATCCAGGCTAGCATCGGCGCAGCGGTTCTTGAGCTCGTTTCCGCAGGTCGGAGCGATGGCCGCGGCACGGGACTTGAGTCTCCCGCCGGGGGAGACGCGAGAGTGGGGACATGGACGACGACGCGCTCTACTCGATCGGTGATCTGGCCAGGCGAACCGGACTGACGGTCAAGGCCATTCGGTTCTATGCGGATCGGGGGATCGTGCCTGCGACCGGCCGCAGCCCGGCCGGCTACCGGCTCTATGACGTCGACTCGGTCGCGCGGCTGGACCTCGTGCGGACGCTGCGCGAGTTGGGACTGGACCTGGCCACGATCAAGGGCGTCGTGGACCGCCAGACCTCCCTGCCCGAGGTCGCGGCGGCGCACGCGGAGGCGCTGGCGGCGCAGATCCGGACACTGCGCCTGCGGCGGACGGTGTTGTCGGTGGTGGCCAAGCGCGGCTCCGGCCCGGAGGAGATGAGGCTCGTGCACAAGTTGGCCAAGCTGTCCGAGACCGAACGGCGAAGCCTGATAGGCGATTTCCTCGACCACGCCTTCGGCGGGCTGGACGGCGATCCCGCGTTCGAGGGGATGATGCGCTCGATGACCCCCGAACTGCCCGACGATCCCGAGGCCGAACAGGTCGAGGCGTGGCTGGAACTGGCCGAGTTGTCCTGGGATCCGGATTTTCGCGCCGTCATGCGGGAGATGGCGAGCGGCCATGCAGACGACCGCGTGCACGACGGCTGCGCGGGCGTGCACCGCGAGATCGTCGCGGTCCTCCGTGACCACGCCGAGCCGATGCTGGCCACCGGCATCGACCCGGCCTCGTCCGCGGCCGACCCGGTGGTGGCGGACGTGACCGCGGAATACGCCCGACTGCGCGGCAGTTCCGACGACGACGTCGCGCTTCGGCGGCGGCTGCTGTCGCGGCTGGAGGCGGCGAACGACCCGCGCCGGGAGCGCTATCTCCGATTGCTCGCCGTGGTCAACGGATGGGTAGCGCCGGACAGTTCGGCGGCCGCACTCGACTGGTTCGTGCGGGCCCTGCGCGCCCGGCTGCCGGGGTAGGGAGCCGGGCGCCGTCGACCCCGCTACCGGGCGAGCGCCGCCTTCTGCACCTTTCCCATCGCGTTGCGCGGCAGGGCGTCGACGAATCGCACCTCGCGTGGCCGCTTGTGCCGGGAGAGGTCGCCCGCCACGTAGTCGATCAGGCGATCGCCCAGCGAGGATCCGGGGCTCGTCTCGGACGTGACCACGAACGCGACCACCCGCTGACCGAGGTCGCTGTCGGGGACCCCGACCACCGCGACCTCCGCGACCGAGGGGTGTGCGAGCAGCGCCGCCTCGACCTCGCCCGCGCCGATGCGATATCCGCCCGACTTGATCAGATCCGTCGACTCGCGGCCGACGATCCGATGGAGTCCGGCCGGATCGCAGGTGGCGACGTCACCGGTGACGAACCAGCCGTCGTCCGTCCACGAGGCGGCCGTGGCCTCGGGCCGGTTCAGGTAGCCGTCGAACAGCATCGGTCCCCGGACCTCGAGTCGTCCGATGCTCGATCCGTCGTGCTCCACGATCCGGCCGTCCTCGGTGCGCAGGCGGGTCTCGACACCGCGAACCGGTTGCCCCACCCAGCCCGGCCTGCGTTCGCCGTCCGGCCGGGTGCTCAGGGTGATCATGGTCTCGCTCATCCCGTACCGCTCGATCGGTGCGAGGCCGGTGAGCTGGGTGATCCGTTCGAAAACCGGGACCGCGAGCGCGGCGCTTCCCGACACCAGGAGTCGGGCCCCGCGCAGCGCCCGCGCGGACTGTTCGTCCTCGGCGATCCGCGACCACACCGTGGGCACACCGAAGTACATGGTCCCCGGTGCGGCCGCGTAGGCGGCCGGTTTCGGCCGAACCGTGTGGTTGACGCGGGAACCGATCCGCAGGGACGCGAGCACTCCGAGCACGAGGCCGTGCATGTGGAACAGGGGTAGTCCGTGCACCACGGTGTCGTCGGCGGTCCACTGCCATGCGTCGGCGAGGGCGTCGATTCCGGCGGCGAGCGCGCGGTGGGTCAACAGGACGCCCTTGGGCGCGCCGGTGGTCCCGGAGGTGTAGAGGATCATGGCCAGCTCGTCCATCGACGGCCGCCCGAGCGGTCTGCTTGCACGAATCCTGCGGTCCACCGGGATGGTCGGGAGTCCGCTGTCGATCTGCGTGGGGCCGATCCATTGCGTGGCAACGGAATCCGCGATGATGTGCCGGAGTTCCGCCGGACCCGAGTCGGGCGGGACGGGCACCACGGGCACGCCGGCCAGCAGGCAGCCCGTCACGGCGATGATCGTCTCGAGGGTGGGTTCCGCGCAGACGGCCACCGGACCGGCGTCGGGGAGCGCCGCCGCCAGGCCGCTTGCGGCGGAGAACAGTTCGGACCGCGACATGCTCGTGTCCCCGAGCGTGATCGCATCGGCGAGGTCCACCGCCTGGTGGCCAGACGGATCCAAAGACGAGAGAAGCACTGGTGAGTCCTTTCGGTGGGTTGGTTCTTCAGACCCGACGCGAGTCGGGTGCCGACGGCGCTGCGCCCGGGCCCGCGAAGACGGGTGTTCGTCGATCGGCGAAGGCGGCGAGACCGATGGCGAGGTCCGGATTCGGGTGGGTAGTCCACCGGCAGGACAACTCGTCGGAAACCCCTCCGCGGGTGGCGGTGTCGTCGACCATCTGCTTCGCGGCCGCCACGGTGGCGGGCGCCCTTGACGCGATCGTCGACGCGACGCGCCGGATCTCGGCATCGAAGTCCGTGGCCGCCACGACGTCGGTAACGAGGCCGAAGCGCAGCGCGGTGGCCGTGTCGATGGTGTCGGAGGTGAGCAGGAGCCGCTTCGTCGCGGCCGGTCCGACGGTCCGCACGAGGCGTTCGACGGACGGGGCGGGATAGATCAGTCCGAGTTTCGCCGGGGTGATCGCGAATCGCGCTCCCTCCGCCGCGATCCGCAGGTCACACGCGATCGCCAGCTGAGCGCCGCCGCCGATGCAGTGTCCTCGAATGGCGGCGACGGTCGGCTTGGGACATCGCGCCAGTGCCTGCTCGACCTGGACGAACTCGTCGAGCACCTGCGGAGATGTCTCGGTGGTGATCTCCGAAACATCCAGCCCGGCAGAGAAATTGTCACCGGTGCCCGTGAGGACGACCGCGGCGACTCCGTCGTGTCTCCCGATCTCGTCGATCCGGCGGCCGAGGGCCTCGAGCAGCGGGCGCGTCAGGGCGTTCATCCTGGATGCGTTGTCCATCGTGATGGTGGCGACGCCGGCGTCCACCACGACGGTCACCTCGCTCACAGCACCATCGCAGGCAGGACCAGGGTGCCGACGAGCGCAACCGGGCCGATGACGACCATCGACATCCCCCATCGGGTCAGCAGGCCGGTCATCCGGGCGCGCTGGTCCTCGGCGACCGAGGCGACGAGGGTCGCTCCGACGGTCGAGAACGGCGAGACGTCGACGATGGAGGAGCAGACGGCGAGCGCGCAGATCAGGGCCCAGCCCGGGATGTCGCCGGCGGCGACCAGCGGCAACGCCAGCGGTACGAGCGCGGCCAGCATGCCCGTGGTCGACGCGAAGGCCGAGATGAGGCCACCGAGGAGGCAGATGATCAGTGCCGCGACGATCGGAACGCCCACCGTGCCCGCCGTTTCCCCGAGCAGGTCGACGGCCCCCATGTGCTGCAGGACACCGACATAGGTGATGATGCCGCCCACCAGCAGGACCGTCGACCAGTCGATCTTCGCGACGGCGCTGTTGCCGGATTTCGGGTCGATCAGCGTCAGCACCGCACCGAAGGCGAAACCCAGCACCCCGATGTCCGGGTCCTGGCCGGCGAGGGAGATCCCGATGACGGCGAGGACAAGCCCGGCCATGCAGACCACCGTGGCGATCTGGATCCCCGTGAACGGCTCCCGTTCTGTGAGCGTTCCGTGCTGGTGCCCCGGTCCGTCATCGAACCGGCTGCCGGCGATGCGGTGCGTGACGTCGCCCTCGTACTGGGCCGTTCCCGCGCCGGTGGCGATGCTGGTGACGAAAGACGGTGTTCTCGAACCGATCTCGGTGGCAAGTGCGAGGTGACGTTGCCGCAACCTGGACCCGCCGAACATGACGAACGCGGCCACCAGCAACACCAGGTTGACCACGAGGGCAACCGCGAACAGGGTGAGCGGGCTCAGTTCGATCCCGGCCTCGTGTGCCGTGCCGTAGCTGACGATCCCGAAGAGGCTGGTCGGGGCGAAGGCGCCCGCGCTCAGGCCGGTCCCGATCGCCAGGCCCATGAGCATCGGGTCCATGCCGTACTTCCTGGCGATCGGCATGCCGATCGGGGCCATCACCAGGCCGCCCAGCGGTGAGCCCATCGCGGAGATCCCTGCCGTCAGTGCAAAGAAGACGAAGGGGAGCACGGCGGCGTTGTCGCCGACCTTGGCGAGCGCGACCTCGATGATGCGGTCGATGGTGCCGTTGGCCTGGGCGATAGCGAAGAAGTAGGTCACGCCCACGAGCAGCACCAGGATGCTCAGCGGGAACCCCTCGATGATGTCGTCGATGGGCATGTCGGCCAACCAGAGCCCGACGCCACACGCGGCGGCGAACATGAGCACCCCGATGTGGACCTTGCGGAGGGTGGATACCAAGAAGACGCCGACAAAGATGACGAGCGCCGTGAGCTGTAGGGCCATGCGGTTGCCTTTCCCAGGAGTGTTGGGGCGGGTGTTCCCTTTCGGTCCACTGTGTGGCACACTGGTCTACCTAGCGAACCAATGCCGTGTAAGCTAGCTCACATTGGGCCGTAGCGTCAATCAACTCGGAGGTCACATGCCCACCAACAGCGTCGTTTCGGCCTTCCGGGTGCTGGAGACGGTGGCCGAAGAGCAGCCGGTCGGGCTGTCGGAGCTCAGCAGGATGGTGGACCTGCCCAAGAGCACCGTGCAGAGGTGCCTGCTGACGCTGCACGAACTCGGTTGGCTCCGGCCGAGTTCCGCCGCGCCGACGCGGTGGAGCCTGACGTACCGGGCCTTCTCGGTGGGCAGCAAGGCGCGCGACCATCAGCAGATCCGGGAAACGGCGCTGCCCACCCTGAACGAGCTGCAGCTGGCGACCACGGAGACCATCCACCTCTGCGCCCCGGACGGGCGCGAGATGGTCCTCATCGAACGGCTCGACACCGCGCACGCCCTGCGCGCGTTCATGCCACTGGGGCAACGGATCCCGATGCACGCCTCCGCGACCGGGCAGGCCTTTCTCGCGGCGCAGCCGGACGATGCGGTCCGGTCCTATGTGGCCGACGGGCTCGCCCCGCGGACGCCGAGCACCATCACCGACGCCGACGTGCTCTGGGAGACCATCGAGCAGATCCGGGGCCGCGGCTACTCGATCAACGATCAGGGTCTGAGCACCGGGATCACCGCGATCGGTGCGGCGATCCTCGACGCCAAGGAACAACCGCTGGCATCGGTGTCGGTGTCCGGTCCGACGAGCCGGATAACGGCCGAGAAGTTCGAAACGTACGGTCTCGCAGTGCATGCCGCGACCCAGACGATCAGGGATGCCCTGCTGCGCTTCGACCTCGAGTCGGCGCGCGGGGTCTGAGCGGCGGGGCGATCAGGCGGAGCGGTCCGCGTCGTCGGGGTGCAGCGCCTTGGGTAGGTACGCCGCGCCCGGTCCGTAGCTCGCGGCGGCATCGCCCGGGTTCGACAGCGCGCACGTCTTGAGGGACAGGCACCCGCAGCCGATGCACGAGTCGAGCCCGTCGCGCAGCGCGACGAGGGCGTCGATCTGCTCGTTGAGCCTGCCGCGCCAACTCTGCGAGAGTCTCGTCCAGTCGGCCCGGGTCGGCGCGCGCCCGTCCGGCAGTTGCGCGAGCGCCTCGGCCACCTCGTCCAGGCTGAGCCCGATGCTCCTTGCGGCGCGGACGAAGGCGATCCTGCGCAGCACGCTGCGCTGGTAGCGCCGCTGGTTGCCGGACGTCCTGCTCGACGCGATCAGGCCCTGGTCCTCGTAGTACCTCAGTGCGGACGGGGCAAGGCCGCTGCGCCGCGCGACCTCGCCGACGGTCAGCAGATCCGTGGTGCGCATGGGGAGCTCCTCACCTGCGGTCCTTGACATCAAGTGAACTTGAGCTTTCAGGATGGTCTCAGAAGTCACCGGACGCAAGGAGCTCTGATGAAGGACACCAGTACGGCGTTGATCACCGGCGGATCGGCCGGCCTCGGCAGGGCGGTGGCGCTCGCGCTGGCCGAGCGGGGCTGGCAGGTGATCATCACCGGCCGCCACACGGCGCCACTCGAACGGGTCGCGGCGCAGGCGAACGGGATCACCACGTGTCAGGGCGATGTCACCGATGCCCGTCACAGAGAACGGCTCCGCGGGGAGATCGCCGCCCGCGGGCGGCTGGACCTGCTGCTCAACAATGCCAGCGCGCTCGGGCCGAGCCCGATGCCTGCGCTCGCACGGTACCCCGAGGCCGAGCTGACGAAAGTGTTCGCGACGAACGTGCTCGCGCCGTTGGCGTTGATCTCCGCGCTGCTCGAACCGGTGAGCCGCGCTGGCGGTGCGATCGTGAACGTGTCGTCGGACGCGGCGGTCGAGGCCTACGAGGGGTGGGGCGGATACGGTGCGGCGAAGGCCGCCCTCGATCACGCGACGGCGGTGCTCGCGGTTGAGCATCCGCAGCTCTCGGTGTACGCGTTCGACCCGGGCGACATGCGCACCGCGATGCACCAGGCGGCGTTCCCGGGCGAGGACATCTCCGACCGGCCCGAACCCGAGGCGGTGGTGCCCGCGCTGATGTGGCTGCTCGATACCCGACCGGCGAGCGGCCGCTATCGCGCGGCGGACCTGCTGACCACGGCGGCATCGTCGTGACCGAGGTGAGGGTCGAGGCCGCGGCCGGGCCAGACTTCGTGCTGCCGAACCGGCTGGAGGCGAGCGGCCCACCGGAGAGTCGCGGGCAGCTGCGGGACACCGTGCGCCTGTTGGTGGCCGAGGGGGACCGGGTGGAACACGCCCGTTTCCACGAGCTGCCGCGGTATCTGCGCGGCGGCGACGTTGTGATTGTGAACACGTCGGCCACCCTCGCCGCCGCGGTCGACGGCACCGTCGACGGTGTGGGCCGGGTGGTCGTGCACTTCTCCACGCCACTCGACGACGGCGCCTGGGTGGTGGAGGTGCGCGCGCCGGGTCCGGTCACCGGGCCGCTCGGTGCCGCCTCCGCCGGCATGCGCATTCGCCTTCCACTCGGCGCGCAGGCGACGCTGCGGGAACCCTGGCCGCGGACGTCGATCCGGCTGTGGCGCGCGGAGATCGACGGCGTCGCGGACGTCGCGCGGGATCTGCTCGCGGTTGCCGGCCGGCCGATCACCTATGCGTACGTGCGGGAGCGGTGGCCACTGCCGTACTACCAGACCATCTTCGGGAAGGATCGGGGAAGTGCGGAGATGGCCAGCGCGGCAAGGCCGTTCACGCACCCGATGATGACCGACCTGGCCGTGTCCGGGGTGGCGGTCGCGCCGATCCTGCTACACACCTCGGTCTCCTCGGCCGAGCCAGGCGAGCCGCCGATTCCCGAGCGGTACGAGCTCCCCGAGTGGACCGCCCGGCTGATCAACGACCGGCGCGCCGCGGGCGGCCGGGTCATCGCGGTCGGCACCACGGTGACCCGTGCGCTCGAAACCGGGGCCACCGAGGGCGGGACGGCGGTGGCCGGGGCGGGCTGGACGGACCTGGTGCTGAGCGGGCGGCGGCCGGCCAGGGTGGTGGACGGCCTGATCACCGGCTGGCATGCCCCCGGCGCGTCGCACCTGATGCTGCTCGAGTCGGTGGTGGGCCCAGCGGCGGTGCGCAGGGCCTACGAGGCCGCGCTCGCGGAGGGATACCTGTGGCACGAGTTCGGGGACAGCGCGTTGCTGCTGCGGGCATAAGGCCTGCTCGCGCCCCTCACGTCGGCCCTGGTCGGGGGGTGAGGTTGTTCACAATCGGCCCGCACGCGTGACCGGATCTCACGAAAGTCCTGCGATAGTGACGCCATGATCGAGATTCGCCCCGCAACGCCAGCCGACTACGACACCATCGGCGAGCTGACCGTCGACGTCTACGTCGACGGTGGATTCGTGTCGGACACGAGCACGTACGTGAACCGCCTGCGCGATACCGCGACCCGCGCGGAGCACGCCGAGGTCGTGGTGGCCGTCGCAGGCGACGAGATCGTCGGTTCGCTGACGATCGCGGAGCCCGGCACTCCCTTCGCCGATGTCGCGGAGCCGGGCGAACTGGAGTTCCGGATGCTCGCGGTCGCGCCGACCGCCCGCGGCAAGGGCGTGGGCTCGGCTCTGGTGAAGCACGTCCTGGACGAGGCCTACGACCGAGGGCTCGCGCGCGTGGTGATCTCGACGGAGGCCGACATGGTCGACGCTCGCCGCATCTACGATCGCAACGACTTCGTCCCCGCGCCCCAGCGCGACTGGGAGCCGATGCCGGGCGTCGCGCTCACCGTGCTGGTGCGCGAGTTCGTCTGAGCCGGCAGGGCGGGACTAGCTGAGCACGGTCGCCACGATGCCGGCCAGGTAGCCGAGCCGCGCGATCTCGGACGGCCGGAACTCCGGTCCGCCCGGGCGGCCGAGCAGCAGCGCCTGATCGGAATGCCCGAGGGGGGCCGCCGCGAGCGTGGTGTTCATGTCCTTCCACACCGTCGGCACCCAGTCGTCCTCGCCGTCGAGGACCGTCGGCTTGGTCAGCGGCATCCACGGCGCTTCCCCGGCATGGGTTTCGGGGGCTCCCGAGCTGCCGACCACCCGGTACGTCCCGCGCGAGCCGATACCGATCACCGTCGCCCAGCCGACCCTCAGCACTCGGGGGGCGCCGTCGACGAGGACCTGGAGCCGGTCGTCGGTGGCCGTGGCGACCTGATCGATCAGCTCCAGTTCCCGGTGGGTGTCGAGGATTCCGGTGTAGGGCCGGATCGAGTCGACGCGCACGCCGGCGAGCTGTTCCGCGGCGGTCAGCAGGGTGTCCGGCAACGAGCCGTGCGCCACGTCGACGACGAGGTCGTCGACCGCGTACCCGGCGCCCCGCTCGACCACGTCGAGGGAGAGGATGTCGGCTCCGACCGAGCCGAGCGCGACGGCCAGCGAGCCCAGGCTTCCTGGACGATCGGGGAGCTGGACACGCAGGAGATACGACACGGGGCGTTCCTTCTATTGCGGGTGGTCGGGGAACGGTGGGTTCGCCGTGACCCCATCCTTGCACCGTTGGCGGTCCGCGTGCCGCCCGGACGTGTCCGCGAATTCGCCGCTGCCTGTCGGACTCCCAGCTCGCCGCGGTTCGGTGACACGGGCGACATGTGATCGTTCCGCCGCGGAAATGAAGTCGCATCGCGCGCCGGGGCGCGTCCGGCCCCGGCTCTGGCTGTGGCGGCCGGGCGGTGACGCTCTAGGCTAGGGGCCGATCGCTGTCTCCGACCTGAAAGGGGCCCACGCGGTGCCTGCCATCTCCCGTGACGAGGTCGCCCACCTCGCCCGGCTGTCCCGGCTCGCGCTGTCCGACGCCGAACTCGACGAGTTCGCCGGTCAGCTCGATTCGATCCTCAGCCATGTCAAGACGGTGGCCGAGGTCGCCACGGACGATGTGCCGCCCTCCGCGAACCCCAATGCGATCACCAACGTGACGCGCCCGGATGTCATCGTTCCAGGACTCACCCCCGAGCAGGCGCTCTCCGGCGCGCCCGCCGTCGAGCAGGACCGTTTCGCCGTGCCGCAGATCCTGGGGGAAGAGCAGTGACCACCGACCTGACCGCGTTGGACGCCTCCGTCCTCGCCTCGAAGATCCATGCCCGCGAGGTGTCCTCCGTCGAGGTCACCCAGGCGCACCTGGACCGCATCGCCGCGGTCGACGGCGAGATCAATGCCTTCCTGCACGTGGCGGGGGAGCAGGCGCTGAGCGCCGCCAAGTCCGTGGACGACGCCATCGGCTCCGGCCAGGCGCCCGCCTCCGCGCTTGCCGGTGTCCCGCTCGCGCTCAAGGACGTGTTCACCACCACCGACATGCCCACCACCTGCGGATCGAAGATCCTCGAGGGCTGGGCGTCGCCGTACGACGCGACGCTGACCACCAAGCTGCGCGAGGCCGGCATCCCGGTGCTGGGCAAGACCAACATGGACGAGTTCGCGATGGGATCGTCCACGGAGAACTCGGCCTACGGACCCACCCGCAACCCGTGGGACACCACCAGGATCCCGGGCGGCTCCGGCGGCGGTTCGGCCGCCGCGCTCGCCTCCAACCAGGCGCCGCTGGCCATCGGCACGGACACCGGCGGATCGATCCGTCAGCCCGCGGCCGTGACCGCCACCGTCGGCACCAAGCCCACCTACGGCACGGTGTCCCGGTTCGGTCTGGTCGCGTGCGCGTCCTCGCTGGACCAGGGCGGCCCGTGTGGCCGCAGCGTCCTCGACACCGCGCTCCTGCACGAGGTGATCGCAGGCCACGACCCGCGCGATTCCACCTCGGTGAACGCGCCGGTCCGTCCCGTGGTCGAGGCCGCCCGTCAGGGTGCGAGCGGCGACCTCAAGGGCGTGCGCGTCGGCGTCGTCAAGGAATTGCACTCGGAGAGCTACCAGCCCGGCGTCATCGCCTCCTTCGACGCGGCCGTCGCGCAGCTCACCGAGCTCGGTGCCGAGGTCGTCGAGGTCTCCTGCCCGAACTTCCTGCACGCGCTCGCGGCCTACTACCTGATCCTGCCGAGCGAGGTCTCCTCGAACCTGGCGCGCTTCGACGCGATGCGGTACGGCATGCGGGTCGACGACGGCAACATGAGCGCCGACCAGGTGATGGCCGCGACCCGGGCCGCCGGATTCGGCAAGGAGGTCAAGCGCCGCATCATGATCGGCACCTATGCGCTGTCCTCCGGCTACTACGACGCCTACTACGGCTCGGCGCTGAAGGTCCGCACGCTCATCGCGCGCGACTTCGACAAGGCCTACGAGTCGGTCGACGTGCTGGTCTCGCCCACCAGCCCCTTCACCCCATGGAAGCTGGGGGAGAAGGTCAACGATCCGCTCGCGATGTACCTCTCCGACCTGTGCACCCTGCCGACCAACCTGGCCGGGCACTGCGCGATGTCGGTGCCCTCGGGTCTGTCCTCGGACGACGGGCTGCCCGTCGGCCTGCAGATCATGGCCCCGGCGATGGCCGACGAGCGGCTGTACCGGGTGGGCGCGGCCTACGAGGCCGCGCGCGGACCCATCGTGCGCTGACATTCGTCGCGCGCTCACGAGCGGGCGGTTATCGGTTCGGTCACTAGACCGATGTCCCGATAACCGCCCGTTCGGCGTTTTCCTGCCGGGTCAGCCGGAGAACCACCGGCGACGCCGGGCCGCGGCGAATTCCGCCTTCTCTCGGGCCAACTCGGCCGACGGCGCGACGAACGGAGCGACGGGCGCCGGACCGGACAGGAAGTCCGCGTCCACCTTGCCGACCAGGCCGCCGCCGAACTCGATGTGGCAGGCGCCCCTGCCGCTGTACTTCACCTCGGGTTGAGGCTCTGATCGCGCCCTGGCGGCGATGACCGGGGCGACCGTGCGGGCGGCGTCCTCGGCGAACGCCCCGGCCAGGGGGACGGGGGCGTCTGCGCAGTCCCCGATGGCATAGACGCCAGGGAAGGGCGTGGCGAGCGTGCACTGGTCGACGGCGATCCAGCCGTCCGTTCCGCCCTCCGTCAGGCCGGAGGCGGCGACGACGGCAGGCACGCGGTGTGCCGGGATCCCGATGAACAGGTCGTAATCGAGGTCTCCTGCACGCGTGCGGGCGCGGTGCGCCGACGGGTCGAGCGCGTGGACCAGGCGTCCCGGCGAGTACTCGATGCCGCGTTCCACGAGCGCCTCGACGAGGGCTGTGGAGGTTCCCGCCGACACCGGGATCGGCGAGTCCATCGGGCTGAGCACGTGGATGCTCGTCCGGTCGCGCAGTCCGCGCCGGACCAGTTCGTCGTGCAGGAGCAGGGTGCCCTCATAGGGTGCGGGCGGGCACTTGAACGGGACGCTCAGGATGCCGAGCACCACCCTGCCGCCGGTGAACTCGTCGAGCCGGGCGCGCAGCCGGCCGACGCCGTCGACCGAGTAGAACTCGTGCCCGTCCGCCAGGAATCCCGGGGTCGCGCCGGGCTCGTAGTCGGCGCCGAGCGCGACCACCAGGGTGTCCGGCTCGTACTCGGACCGGTCGGTGATCACCCGGCGGTTTCTCGGATCGATCGAGGTCACCGTCTCCTGCCGGAACTCGACGCCCGGCCGGGTGAGGTCGCGGTACGGAATCCGGACCGATTCTTCGGTCGCGCCCTTGAAGAGGAGGTCCATCTTCGCGAACCCGAACATGAACGAGTCGCTCTTGTCGACGAGCACGACGCGGGCCTCGTCGGCGACCGATTCGGACAGACACGCGGCCAGCTCGAGTCCTCCGAACCCGGCGCCGAGGATCAGCACGGTGTGCATTCATCAAGGCTCCCCCCGCCGGGGGCGAGGAGGCAAGGGTGTGAGCGCTACGGCCAGACGAACTCGGCGTCCGCCTCGTAATCCGCTCGGCGGGCGGCGAGGGCCATGTTCACCATCTGATGGGCGCCGGTGCCGATGATCTGGCGTACCGGCGGGTGCGGGTTGTCCACCAATGCGAGGAGCGCGGCCGCCGCCTCCGCGGGTGGGGCGTCGACCCACTCGGGATCGGAGTCCTCGGGCTCCGCCTGCGGCGGGGCGCTCGGGTCCGGATATGCCGCGGTCCCGAGGATGGCGAGACGGGTCTCGTCGTAGGCGGGGTTCGCGGTCGCGAACCTCATGCTCGAGCCCGCCCAATCAGTGTCGAAACCGCCGAGTTGCGCCATCGTCACCGAGATCCCGAACGGGCGGAGCTCCTCGGCTGCCGAGGCGCTGAAGCCCTCGAGGGCCCATTTGCTCGCGTTGTAGAGGCCGAAGGTGGGCATCGCGCCGACCGCGCCGACGCTGGAGATCTGGATGATGTGTCCCGATCCCTGCGCTCGCAGCTGCGGTATGACGGCCTGGGTGACCCACAGGGCGCCAAAGAAATTCGTCTCCATCTGGGACCTGGCCTGGTCCTCGGTGATCTCCTCGACGGCGCCCATCAGTCCGTACCCGGCGTTGTTGACGACGACGTCGATCCGGCCGAACCGGTCGACGGCCCGCGCAACGGCCTCGGCGGCGGCGTCGCGATCGGTCACGTCCAGTCGTAGCGCGGCCACGCGCCCCGGGTGGGCGGCCTCCAGGTTCAGGAGGGTCGTCGCGTCGCGGGCGGTGGCGACCACCCGATCGCCTGCGTCGAGCGCGGCGGTGGCGAAGGCGTGTCCGAGTCCGCGTCCGGCGCCGGTGATGAACCAGGTGCGGGGTTCGGTGGTGGGAATCGTGGCCTCCTCGGGTGAGTTCGCGAGACGGTGCGTCTCGTGAACCACAGTGGCATCGCAATGAGGGTGTGTCAAGACGCAACGTCTCGTCTCGCTGATACGGTGGGCGAATGACACCCGAACCCAAGGCCGCGCCTGCGCGGCGCAGCGAGCGCGCCCGGTCGGCGATCCTCACCGCCACCGCGGAGCTGGTCTTCGAGGTGCCCTACGGCCGGCTGACGATCGAGGCGATCGCGGCGCGCGCGGGCGTGGGCAAGCAGACGATCTACCGCTGGTGGCCGACCAAAGGGGCGGTGCTGTTCGACGCGCTGCTTGAGCTGTCCGGCGGCCCGGACGGGGTCGCCCTGCCCGAAACCGGTGACCTGCGTGCGGATCTCGCGCTGTTCCTGCGCGCCACCGTGGCGGAGATGACCGAACCGCGCTTCGATGCCTTCCTCCGCGCGGTCATGATCGAGATCCAGTCGGATCCGGACCTCGCCGAGATCTACCGCGATCGGCTGCTCGCGCCGCAGCGCGAGGCGATTCGCGAGCGGCTCCGGGTCGCGGCCCTGTCCGGCGCGATCCGGGCGGACGCCGACCTGGAGGTCGCGGTCGACCTGCTGGTCGGGCCTGTCCAAACCCGTTGGGCGCTCGGGCTGGGAGGCCTGACCGAGGCGTATGTGGACTCCCTGCTCGACCTGGTCCTGGCGGCGGTGCGCCCGAGCTGATTGCCCCGCAGGTGGATCCGTCCATCTGGAACATCGAGAAGGCTGAGAAGGTGCTCGAGGACGGCGCCTACGGGCGCGCCGGGCCATGGTGGTCGAGCACCGCCGACACCGGCTACCGGTCCTGGTCGGCCAAGGTCGAGAAGGCCAGCAGCAACGCTTGATCGAGACTGGCGGGCCGGGTGCGAGACGCCTGGCCCGCCCCGAGGGGGGGAGGGGGGAGACATGACGGAACACCACACACACGAGCCAGACGCGGATCCGGAAATCGACTATGTCGAAATGGATCTGGACCCAGAAGCACATCTGCTGTGCGCGGCCCTGTGGTCCCGCGACGAAACGACCCTGCGATTCCTGTTCACCCACATGCGGGAAGACAACTTCGAGAACCCCTTCCACCGCCCGATCTTCACCGCGATCGGCGACGCACTCGCAGCCAGTCAGCCGCACGACCCGACGATCATCGCAGCCAGCTACACCCAGGCGGGACGGGATAAGGTCCCCACCGCCGTTCACAACGCCCTGCGCACCGTCCTGACCCTGGGAAGCTCGACCGCTTCAGTGGGGCAATGCGCGGCCAGCGTCGTCGCCGCTAGCTACCGCAGCATCTACTTCGCTGCGCGGGCGGCCTTTCCCTGTCCACGTAGTTGTAGACCGCCTTCATGCTGAGGTCGTACATGCTCTGCAGCTCGGCGATCTTGTACTTGCCGGACTGGTGCCGGTCGAACAGCTCGCTCTGCTGCTCGGGAGAGAGCTTGAGCACGCGGCCCCGGTACTTCCCCTCAGCTTTGGCCTTGGCCACCCCGCCCGAGGTCCGCAGGCGGATCAGCCCGGAATCGAACTCGGCGAACGTCGTGCCGAGAATGGCGAACACCTTCCGCCCGATCGGATCCGCGGCGTCGTACGTCTCGCCGTCGAACGACAGCTTCACGCCCCGGTCCTCGAGTTTGGTGACCGTGTGACTCAGGTCGGCTACTGACCACGCGAGACGCTCCAGCTTCGTGACGACCAGGGTGTCGCCGGTCGACAACCCGGCGAGCGCGGCAGGCAATCCCTCGCGTTCACGGTCGGTGCCGGTCAACCCGTGATCGACGAAGATCCGGTCCGCTGGCACCCCGAGCTCGACGAGTGCCGCACGCTGCTCGCGTTCGTCATCGCCCTGGGCGGCGCACCGCGCGTATCCAGTGAACATGCCTACCGGATACCCAAATAGCCAGGTTTTCAAATACAGCACTCGGCCGGGGGAGTGTCCGGTACGACGAAGAAAGTGTCGATTTCGCCGAACCCCGATCGGGAGATGCATAAAGGATTTATATAAAGTTGCTATGCTTCAGGCATGAGTCGCCGAGACGCCGCGCACGGCGCTTCCGATGCCATCGGGTCAGCCCTCTACGGTCTGGCCACCAGGGCCGTGAGACGCCTTCCCCGCGACATGAGCCTGACGTCCGCCGCCACCTTGGCCACCCTGGACAAGACCGGCCCGCGACGGATCACCGATCTGGCGGTGGCCGAGGCCGTCACCCAGCCCGCGATGACCGTCCTGGTCCGGGTGATGGAGGCATCCGGGCTGGTCGAGCGGAAGGGCGATCCGTCCGATAAGCGGGTCACGCTGGTGTGCCTGACCGAGGCCGGCGCGTCGTACGTCCGGACGCGACGCCAGGCGGGCGTCGACGCGTACGCGCGGTTGATCGACGAACTCACCGGTGACGAGATCGAGGCCTTGGCAGCAGCCCTTCCGGCGCTGCTGCATCTGGCGGAGCTCGAAGGCCACGCCCGAGAGGAGTCGGACCGGTGACCGCGGCCCAGGCTCATGACCAGACCATGAGCACTGCCCGGATACGTTCCGAGGCACGTCTGCTGGTCCCCGCCCTGATGTTCATCGTCCTGGTCGTTGCGGCGGTCGCCAGCCTCGGGACGCCGCTCATCACCAGCGTGGCGACCACGTTCCAGGTCTCCCTCGACAGCGCGCAGTGGACGCTGACCATCGCCCTGCTCAGCGGCGCCGTCGCCACACCCGTCCTCGGCCGGCTCGGAGCCGGTCCGCACCGGCGGGGCACGATTCTCGCCACGCTGGCGATCGTCGTCGTCGGCAGCGCGCTCACCGTGCTGCCGCTGCCGTTCGCCTGGCTGCTCGTGGGCAGAGCGGCCCAAGGCGTCGGACTCGGTCTCACTGCGCTGATGATGGGCGTGGCCCGCGACCATCTTCCCGAGGAGCGCAGCGCGGCCACGATCGCCCTGATCTCAGTGGTCTCCATCATCGGAGCCGGCGTCGGCTACCCGTTGGCCGCGCTGCTCGCCGAGTTCGGCGGACTGCGAGCCGCCTATGGCCTCGGCCTGCTCGTCACCGCCATCGCCTTCGTGACCGCGTGGCGCTCCATGCCCGCAGCTCCCGAAGGCCGCTCCGCTCACGTGAACGTGGCCGGTGCGCTCGTCCTGGCGGGTGGACTGCTCCTCGTCCTGTTCCTGGCCGGCGAGGGGAGCCTGTGGAGCCGACACCTCGCCGTGGCGGTGACCCTTGCCGTCGCCGCCCTACTCCTGCTCTGCGTCTGGACCGTTTCCGAACTGCGAACCAAGTCGCCCCTGGTCGACGTCCGGGCGGTACGGCACCCGGCGGTCGCCGGGGCGAACATCGCCATGTTCGTCGGCGGGAGCGGCATGTACCTCCTGCTCACGCTCATCACCCGCTACGCGCAGACGCCGCACAGCGCCGGCTACGGCTTCGGACTGACCACCTTCGTGGCGGGGCTGGTCCTCATCCCGTTCTCCGTGCTGGGATTCGTCGCCGGCAAGCTCACGCCGCGGGTCCGCGAACGGATCGACGGCCCCCTGCTCCTGGCCGGCAGCGCCGCCATCGTCGGCGGCGGGTTCGTCCTGTTCGCCACCGCCCGGTCCAACCTGGCCGAACTGCTCGCGGCCATGGGCGTGCTGGGCTTCGGCGTCGGCAGCTTCTCGGCCGCCATGCCCGGTGTCATCCTGGCCGTCACCCCCAAGAGCGAGACGTCGAGCGCCATGAGCTTCAACTACGTCGTCCGCAGCGTCGGGTACTCCCTGGGCAGCGCCATCGGCGGCCTGATCCTCGCCGCGGGCACCGGCCCCGGCCACGTCTTCCCCGACGACAGCGCCTACACCACCGCGGCGCTGGTCGGCATCGGCGCCATGGCGATCACGACGCTGACAAGCGTCGCTCTCGCCCGCCGACGCTCGTCCGAGACCAACCCGTAAGTCAGATGCACTCATCCCAACACTGGAGGTTCCATGCCCAAGGGCTACTGGGTCAGCGCCTACCGCACCATTGCAGACCCCGAGAAGCTGGCTGCCTACAACAAGCTGGCCCCTCCGGCCGTCAAGGCCGGGGGCGGGCGGGTGCTCGCCCGCGACGGTCGGGTCGTCGCACACGACGCCGGAATCGGCGAGCGGACCGTCCTGATCGAGTTCGATTGCTTCGAACAGGCCGTCGCCGCACATGCGAGTGCGGCCTACCAGGAGGCGCTGGCCGCACTTGCTGACGGCGTCGAGCGCGACTTCCGCATCATCGAAGGCCTCGACTGACGATCGAGGCTGCGTCGGCGACGAACACGAAGCCGACTGCGGGGATCACCCCGGCTCGTCAGCGCGCCGCACCGTCGCGAACAGCGAGGTTGTCGCCGCGGCCGATCACGTCCTTCGCGGCGGTCGCGACCAGGTCGGTCGATTCGTGATGGACGAGCGCGGACAGCTCGTTCGGGTAGAAGTAGCCCTGGTGGTCTGACACTCGGAGGTTCTCGGGCAGCATCTCTTGAAGCGAGCCATTGTCGATGGCTGCCTCGAGGAGATAGCCCTTGAACACGTCGGAATCGAGTTCGCGCCAATGGGTGCGGTCGCCGCCGCTGAACAGGTGCTCGTGCGCGCTGGACTTGCCGGCGCCAGGCGGCCCGGCCAGGTAGGGCGTCGTGGTCGTGAGTGACCGTCGGTGCGGGCTGCGAGTGGGCGCTTCGTTGCCGGCGCCGTTGGAACTGCCGACCATCCGCTCCAGGGGCTACGGACGCCCCAGTGCCCGCCGCCTTGATCGGTAAGAAGACCGCGATGCCGGGCGATCGACGTCATGCAGGGGCCGCACCGGTGGCGCAGCCGCCGTCGGGCAGTGCCGTGCCCTGGTCGGTGCCGTACCGGTGGCCGTGCCCGGCCGGGGCATCCAGGGCCGAGAGCAGGTCCACGCTGGTCTGCACGAAGCTGACGACCGGAAGCCAGGCCGGGCGCGGCGCGTCGGTCCGGGTCCGGTCCAGTGCAGGCGGGTGCAGCAACAGCCGAGGCGACCATCGCACCACCGGATCGGACGAGTTGGCCAGCACCACCGCCCCAGCGGTGCGGGCTGAGCCTGCGGGTGGTCCCGCGTAGAGGGCGCCGCAGGCCCGCTCGCCCAGTTCCTCGTTCCGGAAGATCGAGCTCGCGCCCACCGCGCCGAGGCTCTGCCCGTAGACGTACAGCCGGGGGCGTTCCCCTACGGGCAGCAGCGAGATCCGGTCCGAGACCGCGGTGAACAGCGCCCGCGCGGACTGCTCGGCCGCATCGCGATCGAACAGGAAGGTCACCCAGCTCGGGGCGCTGGAGTACTGCACCCCCACGAGGGCGACGTCGTCGCCGAAGCGCTGCTCGAGACCCTCCGCGGCGTTGCCGTCGATCCAGCCGGATCCGGTGGGCACGGCCACCACGACGGTGGACTTGGCCAGGCCGCCTGCGCGTTCCAGCTCGTGGACGGCAAGGCGCACCCGGCCGTCCTGGTCGGGGGCGCTGTCGATGCCCGCGTAGGTGCGCACCGCGCCGTAGGCCGCCCCGGCGGCGACGAACTTGCGTCCCTGGGCGCCGAGCGAGGACCAGGACGTCAGCGAGTCGGGGCTTCCGGAGATCGACGACGAAACCGGTTGCCGCAGTGAGGTGTCGACGGTCGTGTTCGCCGCGTGATACGACTGGGCGCGCGCCTGCCAGAGCGCGGGCCCGGCCCAGAACTGTGTTGCGATCGCGAGCGCGGCGACGACCGCGGCCGACCGCACCGCGCCGAGTCGACGAACACCGGCCGCCACGGCCCTCGTCCCGGCCGCCAGGATCAGCGCGATGGCGGCGGCGCCCACGACCACCTGTGCCCAATGTCCGCCGCCGACCGTCGGCACGCCCATCGCGACGCGCAGCGAGTCCTGCCAGTGATCGGCCAGCAGCATCGCCGCTGCCACGGTCACCGCGCCCGCCAGCAGCACCAGCAGCCGTGCGGACTCCCGCGACGGCGCGGGACGGCCGGCCCCGAGCCTGCGGGACAGGTGATGCCACGCGCTCGCGAGACCCCAGCCGAGCGCCGCCAGCAGTCCGGTGAGGACCGCCTGGACCACCGCGCTGCGGGGGAGCAGGGAGGGCGCGAGCGAGACCGCGACCATCGACGTGACGGCGACGCTGGTGAGTACCCGGGGCAGCGCGACGGCGGCGATGTCAACGGTCGCGGTGGGCCGATCGATCACGGCGGTCATGCGAGCGCCGATCGGGTCGCCGCGCCGACGGCGGTGGTGGTACCCCGCCCGCGCCGGTTGGTCGCGGCGACCGCACCGACGATCAGCACGGCCCCCACGCCGCCCGCGAGCGCGTAACCGGTCATCGGCTCGGGTCGAGGTGCGACATATCCCTGCCGCCAGGAGTTCGAGGTCACCGCGGCGCTCGCGATGTTGGCCATCACGTAGCAGGAGGTCCGCGCCGCATCGACCGTGCGCGCGTCGCAGGCGCCGTGCATCCGCCGGTCCAGCTGCGCGTCAAGGCTTTTCCGTGCCCACGGTCCGAGCGCGGCGCCGTGGCGGTCTGCATAGCGCAGCAGGTCGTAGCCGAGATCGTGGGCCTTGCAGGCGGTCTCGAACTCGGTGGGCAGCGTGACCGGGGAGGAGCAGTCGCCGCTCGGGTTCACGAGCATCCCGGATTCGACGGCCGGGCGGTAGCCCATCGTGGCGGCGAAGTCCGCCGGGATCGACGACGCGGGCGCCGCGTGATCGGCTGTGGTGAGCGAGGCGATCGCGGCCGCGGTGGGGGTGCTCTCGCGAGGCTGCTCCGCAGCGGCCGGGTCGGCCATCAGGGTGGTCGTCAGGGCGGCCGCCGCGGCCACCGTCAGTGCTGTCCAGGTCGTCTTCCGCATGAAGAAGACGCTAGGAATCGGCGGGACCAGGGCACATCACCCCGCAGCGTGGTTCCCGGGTCCCCGCGCAGGGGGCGTCGGTGCGGCGCCCTCATACCCTGGTGCCGCGCCGGTCTCACCCCGCAGTATGAGGACTTTTCGGGTCCCGGTTCCTACTGTTCTGGATGTGAGTAAGACAAATCGTGCGCTCAAGAAGGTCGCGAATGACGCCGCCGTGGCGGCCGCGCCGCGACTCAAGCGGGTGAGCTCGAGTCTGTGGGTGGACATCTTCATCGTATTCGTCACGGGCGTGCTCTTCGCCATCGCCTGGCCGACGCTGCAGGTTACGCACCACGTGCCGGCCGGGGTGCAGCCGGTCATCGCCGGGCTCGCGGCGCTGCCCCTGCTGCTGGTTCGGTCGAATCCCGCCCTGGGATGGGCGATCTCGGCGGCGGGCGCGCTGGTGATCCCACTGGTGTTCGAACGCACCGACGACTACGACTTTCCGTGGCAGGTCGTGCACGTCATGGTGATCATGGCGCTGCTCCTCGCCGTCAGCATGCGCTCGCCGCTCGCCGTCGTCGGCGTCTCGTGGATGGCGACTGCGCTGCTGTTCCTCGCGAACGCCCCTGGCCAGGACGGCAGGGGCTGGGCGGTCGGGCTGACCGCGTTGGTGCTGTTCGGGTTGCTGATCCGCTGGCTGGTGCTCTCCCGCCGGCAGCTCGCCCGCCAGGAGGAGGTCACCGAGGTCGAGCGGGCGCGGCGGGCGATCCTCGAGGAGAAGGCGCGCATCGCCCGCGACCTGCACGACGTCGTCGCGCACCACATGTCGCTGGTCGTGGTGCAGGCGCAGAGCGCGCCGTACCGGATCGACGACGTCTCGCCCGCGGCACGGGCGGAGTTCGAATCGATCGGTGCCACCGCCCGCGATGCCCTCAACGAGATCAGGGGCATGCTCGGTGTGCTCCGCAGCGACGGCCAGCTCGCCGAGGACGCCCCGATGCCGGGCCTCGACCGGATCGACGAGCTGGTGGAGGGAAGCAGGCGGGCGGGCATGCAGGTGCAGGTGGACAGGATCGGGATGCCCGAGCGGTTGTCCGATTCGGCGGGACTGACGATGTACCGGATCCTGCAGGAATCGCTGTCCAACGCGGCCCGGCACGCGCCGGGGGCGCCGGTTCGCGTCATCCTCGGCCGGGACGGGGGCCTCGCCACCATGGCGGTGGTCAACGACCCGCCCGTCGGTACCACTGTGTCGACCGTCGCCGATCATGCCGGTGGGCACGGCATCACCGGCATGATCGATCGGGCCTCGTCGGTGGGTGGAAGCCTGGTCGCGCAACCGCGCCCCGACGGCGGATTCGAGGTGCTGGCGCGAGTGCCGGCGATGCCGGGGACGGCGGTGTCGAGCGGCCACGTCACCCCGGCATAGGGTGATCGGGTGGCGATCACGGTATTCATTGCGGACGATCAGGCGATGGTGCGCCAGGGTTTTGGCGCGCTGCTCGGCGCGCAGCCCGACATCAGCGTGGTCGGCGACGCCCCAGACGGGAAGATCGCAGTAGACGAGGTGATGCGCCTTCGCCCGGACGTCGTCCTGATGGACGTGCGGATGCCGAACCTGAACGGGCTGGAGGCGGCGCAGCAGATCCTGTCGGTCTCGTTCGACAAGCCGGTGCGGGTGCTGATGCTCACCACCTTCGACATCGACGACTACGTCTACGAGGCGCTGCGCGTCGGTGCCAGTGGCTTCATGCTCAAGGACGCCCCCGCCGAGGAACTGATCCGGGCGGTCCGGGTGGTGGCGGACGGGCAGGCACTGCTCGCGCCGACCGTGACCCGCAGGCTCATCGCCGACGTCACCAGCAGGCGCGCGCCCGCACGGCGCGAGCCTGCGCAGCTCGCGGCGCTGACGCCCCGCGAACGGGAAGTGTTGGAACTGATCGCCCGCGGGCTGTCGAATGTCGAGATCGCGGAGTCGCTGTTCGTGGCCGAGCAGACCGTCAAGACGCACGTCGGCAAGGTGCTCGGCAAGCTGCACCTGCGGGACCGGGCGCAGGCCGTGGTGCTGGCCTACGAGACGGGCCTGGTCACCCCCGGCTGACCCGCCGGCGTGCCCGAACCGCCGGGCGAGGGCAGTATGCAGTGGGACACTGAGCATCCACCTGCACGTAGAACGGGCGATTGACGATGACGACGATCGGCATTCTCACCAGCGGCGGCGACTGCCCCGGCCTCAACGCGGTGATCCGGGGTGCGGTGCTCAAGGGCTCCGAGGTGCACGGTCAGGAGTTCGTCGGATTCCTCGACGGGTGGCGCGGTCTGGTCGAGGGCGACGCGATGCCCCTGGACCGCAGCCGCGTCCGCGGACTCTCGCACGAGGGCGGGACCATTCTCGGGACCAGCCGCATCGGTCCGTATCAGGGACCGAACGGTGGGGCGGAGAACATCGCCCGCACCATGGAGCGGCTCGGGGTCGATGCGGTGGTGGCCATCGGTGGCGAGGGCACCGCCGCCGCGTCGCAGCGCCTGTTCGACGAGGGCATTCGGATCGTCGGGGTCCCGAAGACCATCGACAACGACCTCGACCAGACCGACTACACCTTCGGATTCGACACGGCGGTAGAGATCGCGACCGAGGCGATCGACCGGCTGCGGACGACGGGCAACTCGCACAAGCGGTGCATGGTCCTCGAGGTGATGGGGCGCAACGCCGGATGGATTGCCCTGCACTCGGGGACGGCCGGCGGCGCGCACGCGATCCTGATCCCCGAACAGCCCGAGAGTGTCGAGCAGATCTGCTCGTGGGTGAACAGCGTCCGCGAACGCGGCCGGTCGCCGATGGTTGTCGTCGCGGAGGGCTTCACCCTGCCGGACATGACGGCGGCCCATTCGACGAAGGGCATGGACGGTTTCGACCGCCCGCGGCTCGGTGGGATCGCCGAGCTGCTGGCGCCGATCATCCAGGAGCGCACCGGAATCGAGACCAGGGCGACGGTGTTGGGCCATATCCAGCGGGGCGGCGTTCCGACCGCGTTCGACCGTGTCCTCGCGACCAGGCTCGGCATGGCGGTCACCGATCTGGTGGCGGACGAGGAGTGGGGCCACATGGTGGCGCTGCACGGAACGGAGATCGTGCGGGTGGGTTTCGACGAGGCGCTCGTCGACCACAAGTCGGTACCCGCGCACCGGTATCAGGAGATGCGGGTGATCTTCGGGTGAACCCGGGTCAGCGCCGCCCGATCCGCAGCAGCACGAAGACCGCGAGGGTGGCCACGGCCGCGATCGCCGAACTCGTCGCCATGACGGCGTCCAGTCCCTGCGCGGTCGCCCCGCGTGCCAGTTCGGACAGCGCGGGCACCGCGGCCGCGAACTGATCGGGGACGAACTCGATGACCCGTTGTCCGGCACCGGAACCGAGTGCCTCGGTGATCATGTCGGCCTGCTCGTCCGGGACGGAGACGGTCATCGTCCCGACGGTCAGCGAGGCGAGCCCGGCACCCGCCTCGGCGGCGACCGCGTGCGAGAAGACCGCGCCGAGGCCGGCCACCCCGACCACGATGCCGACCTGGCGGGCGGTGTTGACCGCGCCCGTGGCCATGCCTGCCCGGTCCACCTCGACGAAGGTCAGCGCGGACTGCGAGGCGATCACGGTGACCGCGCCGAGTCCGGCGCCGCCGAGGATCGACCCGGCGATGTAGTGCGTCCACGTGGTGGACGCGTCCGCACCGGTGCACAGCCACAGGCCAGCCGCGACGACCCCCATCGAGACCGGCAGCGACCACCTCGCGGGCAGGCGGTCGTGCAGCACGGCGATCGGCGGGGCGACGACGAGCGCGGACAGGGTGAGCGGCAGGGCCCGCAGACCCGCCTGGAACGGGTCGTGGCCGAGTGTGTTGATGAAGTACAGCGCCAGGAAATTCGTTGCGGCGACGAGTGTTCCGGCTCCGGCGAAGGCCGCGAGCGCGTTTGCCGCGAAGGCGGGCCGGACGACCAGGCGAAGGTCCAGCATCGGGTGTGCGGCACGTAGCTCCCAGGCGATGAAGGCGAGCAGTCCGGCGATCGAGGTGGCGCCGAGGGCGATCACCCGCGTGGACGACCAGCCCCACTCGTTGCCCTCGATCAGCGCCAGCACCCCGGACAGGAGCGCGAGGGTGAGCAGCCCTGTACCCGCCCAGTCCGCGGGCGCCGCACTGTCCGCACGGGATTCGGTGACGTACCGGTACGCCAACGCCACCGCGGCGATGCCGATGGGAACGTTGATCAGGAAGATCCACTCCCAGCCGATCGCCGTGACGAGGGCCCCGCCGACCAGGGGACCGGCGGCGGTCGCCGATGCCATCACCGCGCCGTAGATGCCGATCGCCCTTGCCCGCTTCATCGGATCGGGGAAGGCGACGGCAACGAGGGGCAGGGAGACGCCGAACAGCAGCGCCGCGCCGACGCCCTGGACCGCCCGCACCACGTTGAGTGTCACGATGTCGCCCGCGAGCGCGCAGCCGAGCGAGGTGAGCGTGAAGATCGACATGCCCGCGATGTAGAGGCGGCGTCGGCCGAGTCGGTCGCCGAGGGTGGCCGCGGTCAGCAGCAGCGCCGCGACCGGCAGCGTGTAGGCGTCGACCACCCACTGCAGTCCGCTGAGGGAGGCGTCGAGGGAGGACTGGATGTTGGCCAGCGCGGCCGCGACGATCGTCATGTCCAGCATCAGCATGAACATCCCGATGCAGACCGTGATCAGCGTGGCGGTCGGATGGGCGGCGGTCGACTCCGCGGTGGCCTCCGCTGGCGACTGCTTGCAGGTCGCTCGAGACAGCCGGTCGGAAATGTCGGTGAGCGAGCCGGTACCGGCCATCGGTCCTCCTCTGCGGACGCGCCGTGCCGGATCGGGTAGCGCTACGGGTGTAAATTAACAGTCGTAGCCCTACGGGTGTCAATGCGGAACGCCCGGCCCGGGTCGGCTGACCCCCGCGACTAAGGTGGCTCGCGTGATTTCGACGAGGAAGAAGACCCAGCGCACGCCGTCCAGGCGGGGCGCGGGCGAGTCGCTGCGAACGGACATCCTCGCGGCAGCCGCGGAGATGCTCGGTGAGACCGGCGACGTCGACGCGGTGTCGCTGCGCGGCGTCGCCAGGCGCGTCGGCGTCACACCGACCTCCATCTATCTGCACTTCGCCGATCGCGAGGAGCTCCACCTGGCGGTGAAGCAGCTCCGGTTCGAGGAGTTCGCCGCCGTGCTGCAGGCGGCCGCCGAGGAGGCGGGGGAGGACCCGGGCGCTCGGCTGCGGGCGATGGGGCACGCCTACGTCGGCTATGGGCTGGCCAATCCCGGTCACTACCGGGTGCTGTTCGTCTCCAACCTGCGTCATCAGGCCGGCGAGAGGATGGCCGACTCGCACGCGCACCGCGCCATCCGGCTCATCACCGAGGAGGTGGGGCGATACCTGGACCTGCCTGCGGACGCGAAGGAGACGGTGCTGCTCGGGATGCACCTGTGGAGCGCGACGCACGGCATGGTGGCGCTGAGGCTCGCGCAAACCCGTTATCCGCACGCGGATGCGGCCCGCGATGCCTGGCCGGATGCGCACGAGCAGATCGACAACCTGGCCGACCTGCTGCTGCCGAAGCGGGGCGCATAAACTCGTGACCATGACTGCAGCCGGCCGGGTGGCGACAAGTACTGACCTTCTCGATTACGACGAGGTGCTCGCCCGCTTCGAGCCCGTCATGGGCATGGAGGTGCACGTCGAGCTGCACACCGCGACGAAGATGTTCTGCCCGTGCCCCACGACCTTCGGTGCCGAGCCCAACACCCAGGTGTGCCCGGTCTGTCTGGGCCTTCCGGGCTCGCTGCCGGTGGTCAACCAGTCGGCTGTCGAGTCCGCCATCCGCATCGGTCTGGCGCTGAACTGCTCGATCACCCCGTGGGGCCGCTTCGCCAGGAAGAACTACTTCTACCCGGATCAGCCGAAGAACTACCAGATCTCGCAGTACGACGAGCCGATCGCCACCGAGGGCTACCTCGACGTGGTGCTCGACGACGGCACCACCTGGCGGGTCGAGATCGAGCGCGCGCACATGGAGGAGGACACCGGTAAGTCGCTGCACGTCGGCGGCGCCACCGGCCGGATCCACGGCGCCAGCCACTCGCTGCTCGACTACAACCGCGCAGGCGTCCCGCTGGTGGAGATCGTCACCAAGACCATCTCCGGTGCGGGCGAGCGCGCCCCCGAGGTCGCCCGCGCGTACGTCACCGCGCTGCGTGATCTGCTCAAGTCGCTCGACGTCTCCGACGTCCGGATGGACCAGGGGTCGATGCGGTGCGACGCCAACATCTCGCTGATGGCGATCGGCGCCAAGGAGTTCGGCACCCGCACCGAGACCAAGAACGTCAACTCCCTCAAGAGCGTCGAGGTGGCCGTCCGCTACGAGATGCGCCGCCAGGCCGCCGTGCTCAGCTCGGGCGGTGAGGTCATCCAGGAGACCCGGCACTTCCAGGAGGCCGACGGCACCACCTCCGCCGGGCGCCGCAAGGAGACCGCGGAGGACTACCGGTACTTCCCGGAGCCGGACCTCGAGCCCGTCGCCCCGAGAGCAGAGTGGGTCGAGGAGCTGCGCGGCACGCTGCCCGAGCTGCCGTGGATCCGCCGCGCCCGCATCCAGGCCGACTGGGGCGTCTCCGACGAGGAGATGCGCGACCTGGTGAACTCCGGTGCGCTGGAACTGGTCATCGCGACCACCGAGGCAGGCGCGCCCGCGGACGCGGCCCGCTCGTGGTGGGTGGCGTACCTCTCGCAGCAGGCGAACACCCGTGGCGTGGCGCTGGCCGAGCTGCCGATCACCCCGGCCCAGCTCGCGCGGATCATCGCGCTCGTCGCCGACGGCACACTGGCGAACAAGCAGGCGCGGCAGGCCGTCGACGGTGTGCTGGCAGGCGAGGGCGAGCCGGACGAGGTCGTGGCGAAGCGGGAACTCGCCGTGATGCGCGACGACTCGGCGCTGCAGGCCGCGGTCGACGCCGCGCTCGCCGCGAACCCGGACATCGCCGAGAAGATCCGCGCGGGCAAGGTTGCGGCGGCAGGCAAGATCGTCGGCGACGTCATGAAGGCGACCCGGGGCCAGGCAGACCCGGCTCAGGTCAAGGACCTGGTCATCGCGGCCTGCTCCTGAGCCGACACACGGCGTGAGGGTCCTGTCGTCGATGGTGGTCCCCGTCTAGCAGAATCAGGCGGGTGCCCTCAGTTTCCGCTTCGTTCTTCTGGATAGCGCTCTGCGCCGTCATCGCTCCGCTGGTCGCCGGGCTGGTGCCACGCAAGCTGGTGCCGGAGGTCGTGCTGCTGCTGATCGCGGGCGTCATCGTCGGGCCGCACGTGCTCGACCTCGCGGTCATGGGCAGCGAGATCGACCTGCTCCGCGAGCTCGGCCTCGGCATGCTTTTCCTGCTCGCCGGCTACGAGATCAACACCAGTGAGCTGACCGGTCGGGGCGGGCGTCGGGCGCTGATCACCTGGCTGTCCTGCCTGGTGCTGGCCTTCGTGGTGGTCGGGTTGCTCGGCCTCACCGGCGCGATCAATGCGGAGATCGCGGTGGCCATCGCCCTGACCTCCACGGCGCTGGGCACGCTGTTGCCGATCCTCAAGGACAGCGGCATGCTCGGAACCCGCTTGGGCCGAACCGTTCTCAACCACGGCGCCTTCGGTGAGCTCGGCCCGGTGATCGCGATGGCGATCCTGCTGAGCTCGCGGAGTGCGGGCGCGTCGCTGGTCGTGCTGGCGGCGTTCGCGGCGGCTGCGGTCGGGGTCGCGTTCATCCCCGCGGGCCTGCGCCGCGAGGGCTCGAAGCTGGCCTCGATCATCCGGCTGGGCTCCGAGACCACCGCCCAGACGACCGTGCGGCTGACGATCCTGCTGTTGGTCACGCTGATCGCGGTCGCGACGATCTTCGACCTCGACATCATCCTTGGCGCCTTCGCCGCGGGCTTCATCCTGCGCCGCGCGATGCCGTCGGGCGACGAGAAGCTGGAGGCGAAGTTGGACGGGCTGGCCTTCGGGCTGCTCATCCCGATCTTCTTCGTCACCTCGGGCATGGCGATCGACGTCAAGGCCGTGGCCGCTGCGCCGGGCATCCTGCTCGCGTTCCTGGTGCTGATCCTGTTGGTGCGCGGGCTGCCTGTGTTCTTCGCCGAACGCTTCGACCGGGGTCCGGAGCTCAAGGATCCGCAGCCGACCGTGCGGGAGCGGGGGCAGGTTGCGCTGTACGCCGCGACCGGTCTGCCGCTGATCGTCGCGGTGACGGGGGTCGCGGTGAACGCCGGACAGATGACCGAGTCGAACGCCTCGATCCTGGTCGCCGCGGGCGCGATCACCGTGCTGGTGTTGCCGCTGTCCGCTTCGCTGCTCGCGCCGAAGGCGCCGAAGAAGGTCCCGGCCCCCGCCACCGGCTAGCGCCGAGTGTGCACCTGCCGGCGGGTGTTCTCGGCCGATGCCCCGGCAGCTGCACACTCGACGGTCAGTCGAAGCCGCCGCCGCCCTGCGGTGCGGGGATCTTGACCACCCGGTCATCGGTCGGGCCGCCGGGATGGCCGTCGGCCTTGTTGACGGTCGAGACCCAGATCGTGTTCTCGGCCCCGAGCGCGGCCGCGCCCAGCCGGCCGTACCGGTCCTGGGCGATCAGCGACGGCGCCGCGGTCACGGCGCCGGTCTGCGGATCGGTGTCGAGCAGCGCGAGTGCCCGGCCCTCGGTCAGCGCGATGGCGACCGACCCGCCGCCCGCCGTGCAGCCTGCGACGCCGGGCCGGTCCGGCCAGGTCCAGACCGGGACGCCTGCCGCGCCGTTCGGCGCGACCTTCTGCAGTCGGTCCTCGAGCGGGGTTCGGTCGGTCACCCAGATGTTCTGGTCGGTCGGGTCCACGCAGACATCGCCCGCGCCGCCGATGCCCGACAGCGCGACCTGGGGGAAGGGCTGTGACCCGGGGGGCCCGGGCGTCAGCGCGGTCACGCGGAGCAGCTTTCCGGCCAGTGAGCCGGGATCGGTTGCGGCGGAGGGGTTTCCGGCGTCGCCGGTGAGTACCAGTAGTTCATTGGGGCCTGCGAAGGTCAGGGCTCCGGTGTTGCCGACGGATCCGCGCGGGATACCGGTCAGGACGTCCTTGGGCACATCGCCCGGTGCGACCCGCACCACCCGGTTGTCGCCGGGGGTGGAGACATAGGCGTACACCAGGTTGTCTTCGACGAAGGTCGGCGACAGCGCGACATCGAGCAGGCCACCGTCGGTGGAGCCGTCGACGTCGAGTCGGGCGAACTCCTCGGTGGGCTTGCCGGGGGTGACGCGGAGGATGCGGCCGGTGCGGCGCTCGGTGACCAGCGCCGAATCGCCGCCGGGCAGCATGACCATGCCGCCGGTGGTGTCGAGGCAGGTCGCAACGACGGCGGGGTCGGGGTCGATGCAGGGCGCCGGTTCGACGGTCGGGAGGGGCTCGCGGGGGCTGGTCGGGGGTGTGCCGGGCGGTCGGGGCCGGAGCTCGCCGCCGGCGTCGAACGTCGGCGCGGGGGTGAACGGGCTCGTTGCCGAGTCGTCGAACCGGGCACAGCCCGCCACCGCGACGACGATCGACACGGCCGCCAACACCCTGACCCGACTTGCTCCCATGACTGCAAACGGTACGGAATCCGGTGCGGGCGGCGCCACGGCGGCCCGGTGCGGCGCGCCGGAGCGCGTATCTGCCGCTCGCCCTTACGCTGTCCATCGTGACAGCGAAGCAGCAAGGGAACCCGGACCGCGACGGCGCCGATGGCACCGCCTCCAGTCCGTTCGACCTGCCGACCGAGCAACTTCCCACCTCCGCCGGCGGCGCGCTGCCCGTATCGGACGACGACCTCGGGCTGATGCCCACCGAGCAGATCCCGACCTACCGGGGCAGTTCGGTCGATGAGGTGTATCCCACGGACGAGGTGTATCCCACCGAGGAACTGCGGTTCGCCGATCCGTCCGAGCCTGCCGTTGTGTCGGCATTCACCTCGCCCGTCCAGCAGGCGATGCCGGAGACGATCGCGCCGGAGACGCCGTCCGGGCGAGGCACGCTCGACCTCGGCCTGCTCGTCCTCCGGGTCGGGCTCGGGACGGTCGCGCTGTTCCACGGGCTGCAGAAACTGTTCGGCTGGTGGAACGGCCCCGGACTCGACGGCTTCGAGACGACGCTCCTCGATGCCGGCTTCGAGCAGGCCCGACTGCTCTCGATCCTCACCGCGGTCGGTGAGGTCGCGGCAGGCGCCCTCCTGATCATCGGTCTTGTGACGCCGCTGGCCGGCGCCGCGGTGCTCGCGGTGCTGATCAACGCGTGGTGCGTTCGCCAGGTGGCCGAGCCGGGACTGCAGTTCTTCGCACCGTCCGGCGTCGAGCACGAGACGATGCTGGTCGCCGCGGCCGTCGCGGTGGTGTTGACCGGCCCCGGCCGGTTCTCGCTGGACGGTGGCCGGAAGTGGGCGACCAGGCCGCACATCGGTTCCTTCGTCGCGCTGATCCTCGGCGTCGCGGCAGGCGTCTGCCTCTGGATCTTCTTCAACGGGGCGAACCCCCTGATCTGAGTGATCAGGGGGTTCGCGATCGGGGCGGTCAGGCGGTGACCGTCTCCAGCTGCTCCTCCGGGGGCGGTGTGGACTGGGCGGCGAGCCGCTGGCCGAGCACCGACTTGCGCTTGCCGTAGGCGAAGTAGATCACCACGCCGATCGCCATCCAGACCAGGAACCGGATCCAGGTCTCCACGGACAGGTTCAGCATCAGCCACCCGCAGGCCAGCACCGCGAGGATCGGCACGAGGGGAACCAGCGGGACCCGGAATCCGCGCGGCAGGTCGGGTCGCGTCTTGCGCAGCACCACGACCCCGATGCAGACCAGGACGAAGGCGAACAGGGTGCCGATGTTGACCATCTCCTCGAGGGTCCCCATCGGGAAGAAGGCGGCGAGCAGCGCCACGATCACGCCGACCACGACGGTGATCCGAACGGGGGTGCCCTTGGTGCCGGTCTTGGCGAGACCGCGCGGCATCAGCCCGTCCCGCGACATCGCGAACAACACCCGGGTCTGGCCGAGCATCATGACCATGACGACGGTCGTCAGTCCGGCGAGGCCACCGAAGTTGATCACCCACTGAGCCCAGGTGATCCCGTGCGCCTCGAATGCGGTCGCGAGGGTGGCGCTGCTGTCGCCGACGAGCGGGCTGCCGGTCTTCAGGTCGGTGTACTTGACCATGCCGGTCAGGACCAGGGTCACCGCGACGTACAGGACGGTGACGATGGCGAGCGAACCGAGAATGCCGCGGGGGAGCGCCTTCTGCGGGTTCTTGGTCTCCTCGGCGGTGGTGGCAACGACGTCGAACCCGATGAACGCGAAGAACACGAGGCTGGCCGCGGCGAGCAGGCCGTACCAGCCGTAGCTGCTGCCGTCGGCGCCGGTGAGGAACGAGAACAGGGTCTGGTGGATGCCGCTGGCCGTGCTGGCCGCGCCCTCGGCCGGCGGGATGTACGGGGAGTAGTTGTCCTTGTTGATGTAGAACGCGCCGACCACGATGACGAGCAGGACCACGGCGATCTTGATGGCGGTGATGATGGCCGACACCCGCGAGGACACCTTGGTACCGATGGCGAGCACGGTGGTGATCGCGCCGATGATCAGCAGGGCGCCCCAGTCGAAGTCGATCGGGCCGAGATGCGCGGTGGTCGAACCGCTGGCTCCGAGCACGTTCCCCAGATACAGCGACCATCCCTTGGCGACAACTGCCGACGCGAGCGCGAACTCGAGGATGAGGTCCCATCCGATGATCCAGGCGACGAACTCGCCGAACGTCGCATAGGAGAAGGTGTACGCGCTGCCTGCGACCGGGACGGTGGAGGCGAACTCGGCATAACAGAGGGCCGCGAGCCCGCACGCGATGGCGGCGAGGACGAAGGCGAGCGAGATGGACGGCCCTGCGACGTTGCCTGCCGTCCTCGCGGTGAGGGTGAAGATGCCCGCCCCGATGACCACGGCGACGCCGAAGACGGTCAGGTCCCAGGCGGTCAGCTCTTTGCGTAGGCGGGTACCGGGTTCATCGGTATCTGATATCGACTGTTCGACGGACTTGGTGCGCCAAATACCGACTCCGGGCATGGATGGGCTCCTTGGTTGACTCCCGATGACCTTGTGGGTCGCCGGGTGGGGGCTGTGCTTGACCGGATGTGATCTGTGTCTCATCGGCGTGAAGAGAGAACCACCTGTGAACCCGATGCGCAACACCCGATCGCTCGATGGCGCATCCTGCTCAGCTGCGCGCCGAATCGCTCGGGCGAACTGCGCGATGTGCACACCTGGTTTAGGCCGATTCGCCAATTCTGCTGCCTTGGCCCGTGATCGCGACCCCGGGGTCGCCGTGCGCGGAACAGGCAACGGCTTGACATCCGTGTGACGCGCCTTACAGTTCATGCCGGGCAGGTACTCCGCCCGTCGCGGCCACAAGTGCCGTAACTCTCTGTCCCGCAACGGATCAGCCCCACAAGGGTGTCATCTGTCGTGGGCTGACCTCAGGAGCAGTAGTGAGCGCCATCAATTCCCTGGCCGAGCAGGACTTCGAGCAGCTGTCGATCCAGCGCGTGGAGAACGGGCTCGCCAGCATCATCGCCGTGCACGACACCACCCTCGGGCCCGCGCTCGGGGGAGTCCGGATCCGCCAGTACGAATCCGACGATGCGGCCGCGGCGGACGCGATGCGCCTCGCACGCGCGATGACCTACAAGGCGGCGCTCGCCGGCCTGGCGCTCGGCGGCGGGAAGAGTGTGATCAACGCCGATCCCCGCAGCCAGAAGACGCGTTCGCTCCTGGAGGCGCACGGCAGGCACATTGGGCTGCTCGGTGGCCGCTACATCCCCGGCGCCGACATGGGCACCGGACCCGCGGACCTGAAGGTGATCGCGGAGCACGCCCCCCGGGTCTCCAGCGACGGCCGCGATCCCTCGCCGTACACGGCCAGGGGAGTGGTCGCCTCGATCTCGGCGGTCGCCGACCATCTGGGGCGCGACGGCGTCGACGGGCTGCGGGTAGCCGTGCAGGGTGCCGGCAACGTCGGCCTCGGGATCGTCGAGCTCCTCTCCGCGGCCGGGGCCACGGTGCTGGTGGCCGACCCCGATCCGGAGCGGGTGCGGCTCGCGGTGGAAGGTTTTGGTGCGCAGGCGAGTTCGCTGGACGAGATCCTGCAGACCGACGTCGATGTGGTCTGCCCCGCGGGTCCGGGTCTGGTGATCGACGAGCGTGCAGTCGACCGGCTCAAGGCGGTGGCGCTGGTCGGAGCGGCCAACAACATGCTCGCCTCGCAGGCCGCGGGTGACGCGCTGACCGCCCGCGGCATCGTGCACGTCCCGGATTTCGTGTCGAACGCGGGCGGCCTGATCTCCTGCGACGCCGAGGTGAACGGGCTGACGGACTTCGTCGGCAAGGTGGACCGGATTGCGGACGTGGTGATGGAGATCCTCGACCGGGCCCGGGTGACCGGGGTGGACACCTCCACCGCCGCGATCGAGCTGGCCGAGCGGCGGATCGCGGAGGTCCGCGCGGCCTGAGCCGGGGCAAGAGCGGGAGCATCCCGCCGATACGACAGCGCCCCTGCGGTTCCGGGCATTCCCGGCACCGCAGGGGCGCTGTCTGTGAACGGTCAGGACTACGGCACGTAGCGAACGGCACCCTTGTCCGCGGAGGTCGCCAGCGCCGCGTAGGCACGCAGCGCGGTGGTGACGGTGCGCTGGCGGTCGACCGGCTGCCACGGACGCTCGGACGCCTCCATCTTGGCGCGGCGCTCGGCGAGCACGGCGTCGTCGACGAGGATCTCGAGGGTCCGGGTCGCGACGTCGATACGGACCTGGTCGCCGTTCTCCACCAGGCCGATCACGCCGCCCGCCGCGGCCTCAGGGGAGATGTGCCCGATGGACAGGCCGGAGGTGCCGCCGGAGAAGCGGCCGTCGGTGATGAGCGCGCACTCCTTGCCGAGGCCCGCACCCTTGAGGAATGCGGTGGGGTGCAGCATTTCCTGCATGCCCGGTCCGCCCTTGGGGCCCTCGTAGCGGACCACGAGGACGTCGCCGGACTTGATCTTCTTCTGCAGGATCACCGAGACGGCCTCCTCTTGCGATTCGACGACGAGCGCCGGACCCTGGAAGGAGAACAGCTCCTCGTCGATGCCCGCGGTCTTGAGGATGGCGCCGTCCAGCGCGATGTTGCCGCGCAGCACCACGAGTCCGCCCTCGACGGTGTACGCGTGCTCCTTGTCCCGGATGCACCCGCCTGCGGCGTCGGTGTCCAGCGCGCTCCAGCGGTTGGACGTGGAGAACGGCTCGGTGGTGCGGACCCCGCCCGGTGCGGCGTGGAAGAGCTCGATCGCCTCGTCGGTTGCCTTGCCGGAGCGGATGTCCCAGTCGTCGAGCCACTGGTCGAAGCTCTTGGTGTGGACTGTGGAGACATCGGTCTCGAGCAGGTTCGCGCGACGCAGCTCGCCGAGCAGTGCGGGGATTCCGCCTGCCCGGTGCACGTCCTCCATGTGGTAATCGGAGTTGGGTGAGACCTTCGACAGGCACGGCACCAGGCGGCTGATCTCGTCGATGGTGTCGAGGTCGAAGTCGACCTCGCCCTCCTGGGCGGCGGCGAGGGTGTGCAGGACCGTGTTGGTCGAGCCGCCCATCGCGACGTCGAGGGCCATCGCGTTGCGGAACGCCTTGGGGGTGGCGATGTTCCGGGGGAGCACCGACTCGTCCTCGTCGCGGTAGTACTTGAGCGCGGCCTCGACGACCGTGGTGCCCGCGCGGGAGAACAGCGCGCGGCGGGCCTCGTGGGTGGCCAGGGTGGAGCCGTTGCCGGGCAGCGCAAGGCCGAGTGCCTCGGTGAGGCAGTTCATCGAGTTCGCCGTGAACATGCCGGAGCAGGAGCCACACGTCGGGCAGGCGCTGCGCTCGACCTCGTCGAGGCCTTCCTCGGACACCGCGTCGTTCGCGGATGCCGAGATGGCGGTGATCAGGTCGGTGGGGGCCTGCGCGACGCCGCCGACGACGACGGCCTTGCCTGCCTCCATCGGACCGCCCGAGACGAAGACGGTCGGGATGTTCAGGCGCATCGCGGCATTGAGCATGCCGGGGGTGATCTTGTCGCAGTTGGAGATGCAGACGAGGGCGTCGGCGGTGTGTGCGTTCGCCATGTACTCGACCGAGTCGGCGATGATCTCGCGGCTGGGCAGCGAGTAGAGCATGCCGCCGTGGCCCATCGCGATGCCGTCGTCCACCGCGATGGTGTGGAACTCGCGGGGCACGCCGCCCGCGGCGCGCACGGCCTCGGCCACGATCTCGCCGACGTCCTTGAGGTGCACGTGCCCGGGGACGAACTGGGTGTACGAGTTCGCGATCGCGACGATCGGCTTGCCGAAATCGGAGTCCGTCATTCCGGTGGCGCGCCACAGGGCGCGGGCTCCGGCGGCATTGCGTCCGACGGTGGTGGTGCGGGACCTCAACGGGGGCATAGGACTGTCCTTAATCGTCGAACTGCGAACGTTGCCGTGACTCGAGCGGCTCCGGCGGGCTGGGCCGGTGGGCGGGTCCTCGGCATGGGGTTGCTGCCGTCGGCGCCCTGGCGTCGAGTGTCCGTAGCAACGCTACTCGCGGGCTATTTCGTTCCCGGATCCGACTCCGTGCCGGACTCGGTCTCGTCATTCTCTGCGGCGGCCCTCTCGGCAGCGGCCTTCTCGCGGGCCGCGCGATCCGCGGCCGCGTAGGGGTCGGTCACCCGGCCGCCGCTGGCCGCCGCGATCTGGGGGAGCCGGCCGAAGGTGACCACGGGCAGGCTCACCTCGCGGCCGTCGGTCAGGTCGGCGCGCGCCCATCCGCGCTTGGGGAAGCGGAAGCCCTTGATCTGGCGCCACTCGATGTTCTCGGTGGAGAACATCCGGCGCAGGCGCAGTCCCTCGGCGGTGACCGTGGTCCGTACCCGCAGCATCCACCAGGCGACCGCGACCGGGATCAGCAGCAGGAGCAGAAGGGGGACCGGCTTGGTGAGCACGACCGGGCTCAGGCAGATCGCCAGCAGGCCAACCGCGAGGAGTCCGAGCTTCGAGATGTGTATGGACTGCTCGATCGGTTCGGCGGTGTGCGAGGATGAGTTCGGTGGCACGGGCTGCGATGAGGATGACACCGCACCATCCTTGCATTGCGGTCAGCGCTTCTCACATTCTGGGACAGCCGACTCACCAAGTTGACTGTTCACCCTTGACGCGCCTACCTTCGAGCGCGTGAAGCAGAATGAGTTGCTCGTAATCGGCCGGCGCGTCGCCGCCTGAGTCGATTTCGTCAACTCACAAGCACGACGCGCCACCCTCGTACAGCAAGATTGCTGACGGGGGTTTTTTCTTGCCCGGAGCCAGCTTGAACCGTCAAGACCAGAGGATTATGCAGTGAGCGCACCAACCGCACGGCCGCAGCCCACGCCGCGCAAGTCGGGGGGAACGGGTCAGCCCAGCCCCGCGGCAGCGCCGGCCGCCCAACCCGGTACCCGCCGTCAAGTCGCCCCCGAGCGAGTGACCGGCGCCCAGTCCGTGGTTCGGGCCCTCGAGGAGCTCGAGGTCGACACTGTATTCGGCATCCCCGGCGGCGCCGTTCTGCCCGTCTACGACCCGCTCTTCGACTCGAAGAAGGTTCGGCACGTCCTCGTCCGGCACGAGCAGGGAGCCGGACACGCCGCGACCGGATACGCCCAGGCCACCGGCAAGGTCGGCGTCTGCATGGCGACCTCCGGCCCCGGCGCCACCAACCTGGTGACCCCGATCGCCGACGCGCAGATGGACTCGGTCCCGATCGTCGCGATCACCGGCCAGGTCGGTCGCAGCCTGATCGGCACCGACGCCTTCCAGGAGGCCGACATCTCCGGCATCACCATGCCGGTGACCAAGCACAACTTCCTGATCACCGACGGCGCTGACATCCCGCGGATCATGGCGGAGGCCTTCTACCTGGCGGCCTCCGGTCGTCCCGGTGCCGTCCTCGTCGACATCCCGAAGGACGTGCTGCAGGCGCAGACCACGTTCTCGTGGCCGCCGGAGATGCACCTGCCCGGCTACCGCCCGGTGAGCAAGCCGCACGGTAAGCAGGTCCGCGAGGCGGCCCGGCTGATCGCCGAGTCGAAGGCGCCGGTGCTCTACGTCGGTGGCGGTGTCATCAAGGCCGACGCGTCCGCCGAGCTGCTCGAGCTCGCGGAACTGACCGGCATCCCCGTCGTGACGACGCTGATGGCCCGCGGCGCGTTCCCCGACAGCCACCAGCTGCACTGCGGCATGCCGGGTATGCACGGCACCGTCGCGGCGGTCGGCGCGCTGCAGAAGAGCGACCTGCTGATCACCCTCGGCGCGCGTTTCGACGACCGGGTGACCGGTCAGCTCGACTCGTTCGCACCCGACGCCAAGGTCATCCACGCCGACATCGACCCGGCCGAGATCGGTAAGAACCGGTACGCGGACGTCCCGATCGTCGGTGACTGCGGCGAGGTGATCACCGAGCTGATCGAGGCGATCAAGGCGGATCAGGCCACCGGGACCACCCTCGACTACGTCGAGTGGTGGTCGTACCTGGACGGTCTGCGCGACACCTACCCGCTGGCCTACGGCAAGCCGTCGGACGGCGCGCTGTCCCCTGAGTACGTGATCGAGGCGGTCGGCAGGCTCGCGGGCCCGGACGCGATCTACTGCGCGGGCGTCGGCCAGCACCAGATGTGGGCGGCGCAGTTCGTCAAGTACGAGAAGCCGCGCACCTGGCTCAACTCCGGCGGCCTCGGCACCATGGGTTACGCGGTGCCAGCCGCGATGGGCGCCAAGATGGGCATGCCGGACAAGGAAGTCTGGGCCATCGACGGTGACGGCTGCTTCCAGATGACCAACCAGGAGCTCGCGACCTGCGCGGTCGAGGGCGTGCCGATCAAGGTCGCGCTGGTCAACAACGGCAACCTCGGCATGGTGCGGCAGTGGCAGACGCTGTTCTACGACCAGCGCTACTCCAACACCAACCTCGGCACCCACGGCGCGATCCGGATCCCGGACTTCGTCAAGCTCGCCGAGGCGTTGGGCTGCCACGGCATCCGCGTCGAGCGCGAGGAGGACGTCGAGGCTGCGATCCGCGAGGCGCAGTCCATCAACGACAAGCCGGTGGTGATCGACTTCATCGTCGGCGCCGACGCCCAGGTGTGGCCGATGGTGGCCGCGGGCACCAGCAACGACGAGATCCAGGCGGCGCGGGGCATCCGGCCGTTGTTCGACGACGACGAGGCCGTCAACGAGCCCGCCGTCATCCACGAGGCCATGGAGCGCGAGCAGCAGTCCGGCCAGGCCGCTGCCGCCGCAAGGGAGGACAACCAGTGAGCACCAGCCACACCCTCAGCGTTCTCGTCGAGGACAAGCCGGGAGTGTTGGCCAGGGTGGCCGCGCTGTTCTCGCGCAGGGGCTTCAACATCGAGTCCCTCGCGGTCGGGGGGACCGAACTCCCCGACGTTTCCCGCATGACCATCGTCGTGACCGTCGACGAGTTCCCGCTCGAGCAGGTGACCAAGCAGCTCAACAAGCTGATCAACGTGCTCAAGATCGTCGAGCAGGACACCGAGGCCTCGGTGGCCCGCGAGCTCGTGCTGATCAAGGTGCGGGCCGACGCCAGCGTTCGGACGCAGGTCCTCGAGACGGTGAACCTGTTCCGCGCCAAGGTGATCGACGTCTCGCCCGAGTCGGTGACCATCGAGGCGACCGGCACCCGGTCGAAGCTCGACGCGCTGCTGCGGATGCTCGATCCCTACGGGATCCGGGAGATCGTGCAGTCCGGTGTCGTGGCTGTCGGCCGTGGGCCGAAGTCCATCACCGCGGCCCGCTAGTACTTTCTATTCACGAATCAAGTCTTCAGATAACCGAGGAGAGGTAATACCAGTGGCAGTCGAGATGTTCTACGACGATGACGCCGACCTGTCGATCATCCAGGGCCGCAAGGTCGCTGTGATCGGCTACGGCAGCCAGGGACACGCGCATTCGCTCAGCCTGCGTGATTCGGGCGTCGATGTGCGCATCGGCCTGAAGGAGGGTTCGAAGTCTCGGGCCAAGGCCGAGGAGCAGGGCCTGACCGTCGGCACGCCCGCCGAGGTCGCCGAGTGGGCAGACGTGATCATGGTGCTGGCACCCGACACCGCGCAGGCGTCGATCTTCACCAACGACATCGAGCCGAACCTCAAGGACGGCGACGCGCTGTTCTTCGGGCACGGCCTGAACATCCACTTCGACCTGATCAAGGCCCCGGAGTTCGTCACCGTCGGCATGGTCGCCCCGAAGGGCCCCGGCCACCTGGTGCGCCGTCAGTTCGTCGACGGCAAGGGCGTTCCCGCCCTCATCGCCGTCGACCAGGACCCGAAGGGCGAGGGCCAGGCCCTGGCGCTGTCCTACGCCAAGGCGATCGGTGGCACCCGCGCCGGCGTCATCAAGACCACCTTCAAGGAAGAGACCGAGACGGACCTCTTCGGCGAGCAGGCCGTGCTCTGCGGCGGCACCGAGGAGCTCGTCAAGACGGGCTTCGAGGTCATGGTCGAGGCCGGCTACGCGCCCGAGATGGCGTACTTCGAGGTTCTGCACGAGCTCAAGCTGATCGTCGACCTCATGTACGAGGGCGGCATCGCGCGCATGAACTACTCGGTGTCCGACACCGCCGAGTTCGGTGGCTACCTCTCCGGCCCGCGCGTCATCGACGCAGGCACCAAGGACCGCATGAAGGCGATCCTGGCCGACATCCAGTCCGGCGAGTTCACCCGTCGGCTGGTCGCCAACGTCGAGAACGGCAACACCGAGCTCGAGGGCCTGCGCAAGGCCAACGCCGAGCACCCGATCGAGGTCACCGGCAAGAAGCTGCGCGACCTGATGAGCTGGGTCGATCGCCCGATCACCGAAACCGCTTAGGCGGCTGCGCCACCCGTGAGTCCTTTTGGTCCCGTAGGGGGCCGAAAAGACTCACGGGGCGCGAAGCGCATTTCGGGGCCCGATGTCACCCCGTGACAGTGCAGACTGTCACGGAGGGCATCGGGCCCTTGCGTTGTCCGGGGTAGGTGATGGATGGCACGACAATCGTCCCTTGGGTCATGGCTTCCTGGTGTCGAGGTCGCCCGCCGATACGAGCGGTCCTGGTTGCGCCCCGACCTCACCGCCGGGGTCGCGCTCACCGCGCTGCTGATCCCCGCGGGCATGGGGTACGCCGAGGCGGCAGGCCTGCCCCCGGAGACCGGCCTATACGCCACCATCGTGCCGCTGCTCGTCTACGCACTGGTCGGGCCCTCGAAGATCCTGGTGCTCGGCCCCGATTCCTCGCTCGCCCCGATCATCGGCGCGGCCGTACTGCCGCTCGCCGCAGGAGATCCTGACCGGGCCGTCGCCCTCGCCGGACTGCTCGCGATCCTGATGGGCCTGATCCTGGTCGCCGGTGGCCTGCTGAACCTGGGCTTCGTCACGGACCTGCTGTCCAAACCGATTCGGCTCGGCTACCTCAACGGCATCGCCCTTGTCGTGGTCGTCAGCCAGATACCGAAGCTGCTCGGCTTCTCCGTCGACGGCGTCAACCTCATCGACGAGGCCCGCAACACCGTTGTCGCGATCGCCGACGGCGAGATCGACCCGACCGCCGCCGCGTTCGGCATCGGGGGCATCGCGGTCATCCTGGCCTTCAAGCTGCTGCACAGCCGCATCCCCGGTGTGCTGGTCGCGGTGGTTGGCGCGATCATCCTGGCCTACGTCCTGGGTCTGCAGGACGACCTCCCGATGGTCGGCGCGCTGCCGCAGGGCCTGCCTGCACCCGCGCTCGGTGGGCTGGCCTGGTCCGACGTCGCCGACCTGATCGTCCCGGCCGCGGGCATCGCGCTGATCGCGTTCGCCGACACCGGGGTGCTCTCGCGCACCTTCGCGGCGCGGCGCGGCGAGAGTGTCAACGGCAGCATCGAGATGCGCGCGATCGGGACCGCCAACGTGGCCAGCGGGCTGCTCGGCGGATTCCCGATGTCCGCGAGCTCCTCGCGCACCCCGGTCGCCGAACAGAACGGTGCCAAGACCCAGCTCGTCGGGGTGGTCGGTGCGCTGGCCATCGTGCTGTTCATCCTCGTCGCGCCCGGCGTCACCGGTTACCTGCCGTCGGCGGTGCTGGCGTCGGTGGTGATCGTGGCGGCGACCTCGCTGGTGGACGTCCGCGGGATGGTGGCGATGTGGCGGATGAGCAAGGTGGAGGCGTCCCTGGCGATCGCCGCGTTCCTCGGCGTCGCGCTGGTCGGGGTGCTGGAGGGCATCGTGGTGGCGATCGCCCTGTCCTTCGTGGCCGTCGTCGTGCACGCGTGGCAGCCGTACCGTGCGGAACTGGTGGTGGTACCCGACCTCGACGGCTACCACGACCTCGCCAGGCACCCCGAGGGCCACCGGATCCCGGGCCTGGTCATCGCGCGGTTCGACGCACAGCTCTTCTTCGCGAACGGTGCGCTGTTCGATGACTACGTGCGGGGGCTCGTCACCGACGCGCCCGATCCGGTCCGATGGGTGGTGATCGCCTCGGAGCCGTTGACCGGGCTCGACACCACGGCGGTGGACGAACTGGTGGAGCTCGACCAGTACCTGGACAGCCACGGGGTGCGACTGGTCTTCGCCGAGATGAAGGGACCGGTGAAGGATCGGCTGATCCTGTTCGGGGTCGGCGACCGTTTCGGCCACGACAGGTTCTATCCGACCCTCGACGCCGCGGTGGAGGCGTTCGAGGCCGGCCGCTCCGGCTGAGTGATCCGTCCCACGAGGTGTCCACTATCTGGTATCGGCGCACCCAGGGTGCCGAAACCCGGGGGCCCGCACACTAAGCTGTCTTCGGTCACGGCCTCACGTGGGCGCCCGAGGCGGCGCCGGGCCGCGGACGATCCGCCCGACACCTAACACAGGAGTTCACTCGTGAGCCAGCCAGGCCGTCCCGTTGTTCTGATCGCAGACAAGCTCGCGCCGTCCACGGTCGAGGCGCTCGGCGATGGCGTGGAAGTGCGCTGGGTCGACGGTCCCGACCGTCCCGCCCTGCTGGCCGCCGTCCCCGAGGCCGACGCGATCCTGGTCCGCTCGGCGACCACCGTCGACGCGGACGTCCTCGCCGCGGGCACCAAGCTGAAGATCGTCGGCCGTGCAGGCGTCGGCCTGGACAACGTCGACATCCCGGCCGCCACCGAGCGCGGCGTGATGGTCGTCAACGCGCCGACCTCGAACATCCACACCGCAGCCGAGCACGCCGTCGCCCTGCTGCTGGCCACCGCGCGCCAGATCCCGGCCGCCGACCGCACCCTCCGCGAGAAGACCTGGAAGCGTTCGAGCTTCAACGGCACCGAGATCCTCGGCAAGACGGTCGGCGTCGTCGGCCTCGGCCGGATCGGGCAGCTGTTCGCGCAGCGCCTCGCGGCGTTCGAGACCCACGTCATCGCGTACGACCCCTACCTGCCCGCGGCCCGCGCCGCGCAGCTCGGCATCGAGCTCGTCGACATCGACGAGCTGGTCAAGCGCTCGGACTTCATCTCCGTGCACCTGCCGAAGACCAAGGAGACCGCCGGCCTGATCAACGCCGAGCGTCTCGCCACTGCCAAGGACGGGCTGATCATCGTCAACGCCGCCCGCGGCGGCCTGATCGACGAGGATGCGCTGTACGACGCGCTCGTCTCCGGCAAGGTCCGCGCCGCGGGCCTGGACGTGTTCAACACCGAGCCGTGCACCGACTCGAAGCTGTTCGACCTCGACAACGTCGTCGTCACCCCGCACCTCGGCGCGTCCACCTCGGAGGCCCAGGACCGCGCGGGCACCGACGTCGCCAAGAGCGTGCTGCTCGCGCTGGCGGGCGAGTTCGTGCCCGAGGCCGTCAACGTCTCCGGTGGCCCGGTCGGCGAGGAGGTCGCGCCGTGGCTCGACCTGGTCCGCAAGCTCGGTCTGCTCGCGGGCACCCTCTCCCCGGAGGCCGTGCAGAACATCCAGGTCATCGTCAGCGGTGAGCTGTCGGCGGAGAACGTCGAGATCCTCGGCCTTGCCGCGCTGCGCGGACTCTTCTCGGCCAGCAGCGACGAGCCGGTCACCTTCGTCAACGCGCCCGCGCTCGCCGAGCAGCGTGGCGTGAGCGTCGAGGTCGACAAGCACAGCGAGGCGCTCACGCACCGCAGCGCGGTCGAGGTGCGGGCCGTCGCGGCCGACGGCACCGTCACCGCCGTCGCGGGCGCGCTGACCGGCCTGCAGCAGATCGAGAAGATCGTCAACGTCAACGGTCGCAGCTTCGACCTGCGCGCCGAGGGCCACAACATCGTCGTGCACTACCAGGATCGTCCGGGCGTGCTCGGCACCCTCGGCACTGTGCTCGGCAACGCAGGCATCGACATCCAGGCCGCGGCGTTGAGCCAGGACGTGGAGGGCGAGGGCGCCACCGTCATCCTGCGCGTGGACCGCGTGGTCGGCGATGCCGAGGTCGCGGAGGTCGTCGCCCAGCTCGACGCCCGCGTGGCCCAGGTCGACCTGTCCTGATTTCGTCTCTGCGAGGAAGTGGGTAAGTACATGAAGCTTGCAGTCATTCCCGGCGACGGCATCGGGGTCGAGGTCACGGCAGAGGCGCTCAAGGTGCTGCGCAAGTTGGTCCCCGACCTGCAGACCACCGAGTACGACCTCGGTGCGACGCGCTACAACGCGACCGGTGAACTGCTGCCGGACGCGGAGCTCGCGCAGATTCGCGAGCACGACGCGATCCTGCTCGGCGCGATCGGCGACCCGCGCCTGGTCGGCCCCGGCATCCTCGAGCGTGGCCTGCTGCTGAACATGCGGTTCCAGCTCGATCACCATGTGAACCTGCGTCCGTCGCGGCTGTACCCGGGCGCGACGTCGCCGCTGGCAGCCAACCCGGACATCGATTTCGTGGTGGTGCGCGAGGGCACCGAGGGCCCGTACACCGGCAACGGCGGCGCCATCCGCGTCGGGACGCCGCACGAGATCGCCACCGAGGTGTCGATCAACACGTGGTTCGGTGCCGAGCGCGTCGTCCGCTACGCCTTCGAGCTGGCGCAGACGCGGCGCAAGCACCTCACGCTGATCCACAAGACCAACGTGCTCTCCAACGCGGGCGCGATCTGGTCTCGTGCGGTGGAGACCGTCGGTGCCGAGTACCCGGACGTCGAGACCGCGTACTGCCACATCGACGCCGCCACCATCTACATGGTCAGCGACCCGTCGCGCTTCGACGTGATCGTCACCGACAACCTGTTCGGCGACATCATCACCGACCTGGCAGGCGCGGTCACCGGTGGTATCGGTCTCTCGGCGTCCGGCAACATCGACGCCTCGGGCACCAACCCGTCGATGTTCGAGCCCGTGCACGGCTCGGCTCCTGACATCGCGGGTAAGGGCATCGCCGATCCCACCGCCGCGATCCTGTCGGTGGCACTGATGCTGCGTCACCTCGGGCGCGAGGAGGATGCGGCCCGCGTCGAGCAGGCCGTCGAGGCCGATCTCGCGGCCCGCGGTGACGGTCCGATCAAGACCTCCGAGGTCGGCGACCGCATCGCCGCGAGCCTCTAGGCTCGGCGAAAACTCCGTAGTAGCACTCCGCCCGCGAACCGAAAGGTTCGCGGGCGGAGTGCGTTCGGGGTTGGTTCACGTCGATGTCGGCGGGTCGGCGGGGACCAGCGGGGCGGCGGCCAGCGGTAGCGCGGCGGCGAGCGCGAAGGCGGCAGGAAAGCCGAGAGTCCCGATCACCGCGCCGAACACCGGCGGCACGAACGCGGCAACCAGGAACTGGCCGGTGTTCTGGGCGCCGAGGGCCCTGCCGCTCCAATACGGGCCCGCGATCTCCGCAACCGCGGTGAAGGCGAGTCCGTTGTCGGCCACCGTGATCACCGAGGCCACCACCATCAGGGCGACGGAGATCGGCGAGTCGAGCCAGTCCGTGATCGCCAGCGCCGCCATGGACAGCGCCGCGGCGACCGCGACGGTCCGCAGCGGGCCCATCCGGCTGCCGACCCGGTCCGACCAGATCCCCGCGCCGATCCGGCCAAGCGCGCCCAGCAGCTGGGTCGCGGTGATGAGGATGCCCGCCGACGCCGCCGACCAGTGCTGGTCGGTGATCAGCCAGACCGGGACGAAGGTCCACACCAGGTACTGCGGCACCACCAGCACCGCGGAGACCGAGTGGATTCGCCACAGCACGCTCTGGTTCCGGTACGGGTTGGCCAACAGGCCCTGCGACGACGCGGCCGCGCGGCTGGGTCGCGGTGGGTCGACCACGAACACCAGGCAGGCCAGTGCGGCGACCGCGCAGATGATCGCGGGCACGGCCAGCGCCCAGCCGATCCCGTGGTCGGCGGCCAGGTTCGGGACGGTCAGCGCGGCCACCGCAACCCCGAGGGGCAGTGCCATCTGGCGCACGCCCATCGCGAATCCGCGCCGGTGCGGCGGGAACCAGCCCACCACAACCCGCCCGCTGGCGGCGTTGGCACTCGAGGCGGCCACACCGCCGAGGAACAGGAACACCCCCAGTGCCAGGAAGGACGCGCTCAGTGCGGCGGCCGCGGCAGTCGCGAGGGCGGCGGCGCCGAGTCCGATGGCCAGCACCCGGCGTTCGCCGATCCGGTCGACCACCACACCCCACGCGAACAGGCTGACGAGGAAGCCGACCGTCGGGGCGGCCGCGATCAGCCCGGCGCGGGCCAGGCTCATGCCCTGCGCGTCGTGCAGGGTCGGGATGAGGAAGGCGGGCGCGTTGGCGAATACGCCGCCCGCAGCCTGGGCGAGGACACCGAGGCCGAGCATGGACCACCGCCTGGGCGCGGTGATCTGCGGATCCTGTCTGTTCTGTTCCTGAACACTCATGCAAGCCGTCCCAAGATGTGGAATGAGAATCTTATACAATGGAATTTGAGATCGAGTGTATCGCGCCGTTCCCGGCCGCGCGCCACGGGCGGACGCGGGGGTCCGGTGGCGGCCGATAGACTGCCGCCATGCGTCTAGGTCGAATCGCCAGCCCCGATGGGGTCGCCTTTGTTTCCATCGAAGGGGAGGGTGACGCGCAGACCGCGAAGGAGATCGCCGAGCATCCGTTCGGCAACCCGACATTCACCGGCAGGAGCTGGCCGCTCGCCGATGTCCGGCTGCTCGCGCCGATCCTGGCCAGCAAGGTGATCTGCATCGGCAAGAACTATGCGGCGCACGCGGCCGAGATGGGCTCCGAGGCGCCCGAGGATCCGGTGATCTTCCTCAAGCCGAACACCTCGATCATCGGCCCCGGCGTGCCGATCATGTTGCCGCCCAGCTCGAATGAGGTGCACTACGAGGGCGAGCTCGCGATCGTCATCGGGCGTCCCTGCAAGGACGTGCCCGCCGCGAAGGCGCTCGACGTGGTGCTCGGATACACCGCCGCGAACGATGTGTCCGCGCGCGATCAACAGCGCCAGGACGGTCAGTGGACCAGGGCCAAGGGGCACGACACGTTCTGCCCACTCGGCCCGTGGATCGAGACCACCCTCGACGCCTCAGATCTCGAGATCAAGACGGATGTCGATGGTGAGGTCAAGCAGCGCAGCCGGACTTCGCTTCTGCTGCACGACATTCCGAAGATCATCGAGTGGGTCTCCGCGGTGATGACGCTGCTCCCCGGTGACGTCATCCTGACCGGCACCCCCGAGGGGGTCGGTCCGATCGTTGCGGGCGACACCGTGAGCGTCACCATCGAGGGGATCGGTACCCTCGCCAACCCGGTGGCCGCCAAGGGCTGAGTCCGGCGGCGTTGCGACGGTCGGTGGTCACTGCCGGGCCGGGTGGGGGCGGGGAAGACTAGCCTGTAGGGGACCGATTCCCCCCTCCGACCCAAGTGAGCCATGACCTCCAGCGAAGTGCGTGTTCGTTTCTGTCCCTCGCCGACCGGCACGCCCCATGTCGGGCTGATCCGTACGGCCCTGTTCAACTGGGCCTATGCCCGGCACCACGGCGGCAAGTTCGTCTTCCGTGTCGAGGACACCGACGCCGCGAGGGACTCGGAGGAGTCCTACCAGGCGATCCTCGACGCGCTGAACTGGCTCGGCCTGACCTGGGACGAGGGTCCCGAGGTCGGCGGCCCGTACGCGCCGTACCGCCAGTCGCAGCGACGAGACCTGCACCTCGAGGTCGTCGCGAAGCTGCTGGCGGCGGGGGAGGCCTACGAGTCCTTCTCCACCCCCGAGGAGGTCGAGGAGCGGCACAAGGCGGCCGGCCGTGACCCCAAGCTCGGGTACGACAATTTCGATCGCGATCTGACCGCCGAGCAGCGTCAGGCGTACCTCGACGAGGGGCGTAAGCCCGTCGTGCGGTTGCGGATGCCCGACCACGACCTGACCTGGAACGACCTGGTTCGCGGCGAGACCACCTTCAAGGCGGGCACGGTGCCCGATTTCGCGCTCACCCGGGGCAACGGCATCCCGCTGTACACCCTGGTGAACCCCGTGGATGACGCGCTGATGAAGATCACTCACGTGCTGCGTGGCGAGGACCTGCTGTCGTCGACGCCGCGCCAGCTGGCCCTCTACGAGGCGCTGCAGCGGATCGGCGTCGCGGAGCTCACCCCGGAGTTCGGTCACCTCCCGTTCGTGATGGGACAGGGCAACAAGAAGCTCTCGAAGCGCGACCCCGAGTCGAACCTGTTCATCCATCGGGACCGCGGCTTCATTCCCGAGGGCCTGCTCAACTACCTGGCCCTGCTCGGCTGGGGCATCGCGGACGATCGCGACGTGTTCTCGCTCACGGAGATGGTCGAGGCCTTCGACATCTCGAAGGTCAACTCCAATCCGGCGCGTTTCGACCAGAAGAAGGCCGACGCGATCAACGCCGAGCACATCCGGTTGCTCGACCCCGCCGATTTCACGGCGCGGCTGCGGGCGTTCCTGGCCGGTCACGGTCATCCCGTTGAGGCGCTTGACGAGGCCTCGTTCGCCGTCGCGGCCGAACTCGTGCAGACGCGCATCGTCGTCCTCGCCGATGCGTGGGATCTGCTCAAGTTCCTCTTCGTGGACGAGTCCGAGTTCGCGATCGATCCGGCCGCGGCCGCGAAGAACCTGGGCGCGGATTCCGCTCCCGTGCTCGACGCCACGATCGCCGCGCTCGAGGCGACGCCGAACTGGGCGAGCGCGGACCTGGAGGAGTCTCTCAAGGCCGCTCTCATCGATGGCCTGGAACTCAAGCCGCGCAAGGCCTTTGCGCCCGTGCGGGTCGCGGTGACCGGCTCACACATCAGCCCGCCGCTGTACGAGTCGATGGAGCTGCTCGGCAGGGAGAAGACGATGGCCCGGCTGCGCTCGGCACGCGCTCAGGTGGGTCAGTAGGAGTTCCTGTCGGCTGGCCAGGGGCAATTTCAGGCCCCTGACCAGCCGATTTGGAGAATGGCCCTAGGGCTTTGCTATTGTTCTCCTCGTCCGAAACGGAGAGCACAGCCGCAAGGTTGAGCGAGCCGCCGAGGTCATTGGGGTATGGTGTAATTGGCAACACAGCGGTTTCTGGTACCGCCATTCTAGGTTCGAGTCCTGGTACCCCAGCGGAGAGTTCAGACGATTTTGACTCTGAACTCCGGCCAGCTAAGCTAGCCGAGCTTCCACTGATGCGGAACTTCTCTCCGGAAGAGTTCCACAGCAGCGCAACAAATCAGTACAGCGTGTTCTTGGCCCCGTCGTCTAGCGGCCTAGGACGCCGCCCTCTCAAGGCGGTAGCGCGGGTTCGAATCCCGTCGGGGCTACAAATGAAGAAGACCCTCTGGCACATGCCAGGGGGTCTTTTCTTGTCTCCGGCAGATCGAACGGCGGCGCTCGAAAAAAGGCGCCCACCCGAGTCGGGTGAGCGCCTTCGCTCGAAACGGCTAGCCGCTCTTGCGGCGGAATTCTCGTTTGTGATCGGCGGGGCCGTGCGTGTGATGAATCTTCGAATCGCCGGCCGTGGCGGCCGTCGGGTTCGCGTTCTTGTGATTCTTGCGCTCTAGTGCCTCGCGGAACTGCTGCTTGATCTGATCGTTCTCGTTCTGATCCTTCGCGGAGTCAGTCACGGTGCGCTCCTCCCATTCTGTTTGGTCGCACCGTGACGGTACCGCCGCCGCCGCGGGAAGTCCCGCAGATTTCTGCGGTGGCGCTACTACAGGAAAGCCGCTGTGGTGCCACCCACGGGCATCTGGGGCAATCCGAGCTTGCGGTGATCCCAGGACCGGATGCGATCGATCTTCACCCGCACGGCGACCCGCTTGTTGAGCATCATCTCGATCGCCGGGTCCACGTCGGTGGAGTACGGGCCCGTGTAGCGCTCCCAGATGCTGACGCCGACCTGCCAGAGGGCGTCTCGGTCGTCGACGATCTCGGCGGTGCCCTCGATGGAGATGCCGCGCAGGGTGTCGTAGGTGTTGCCGTCCTCGATCATCACGGTGATCCGGTTGTCCCGGCGGAGGTTGACGGCCTTCTGTGATTTCGACTTCGTCTCGAACCAGATCTCGCCGTCGATCACGGCGTACCACATGGCGATCAGGTGCGGCGCGCCCTTCGCGCCGACCGTGGCCATGGTGGCGATCCGGCTGCGTTCGATGAACCCGGCGATCTCGTCGTCGTTCATCGTGATCTGGCTACGTTGGTTGGTGCCCACTGCGCTGTCCTCCCATGGGGATTGGAACCTGTTCTCGCATGCACTGTGCCATGGGCCACACATGTGACTGTGGCCATATGGGCCACATCGGATGCGAAGGCGGCTACAGACGTTTGTGGAGTGCGTCCGCGGCGGCGAGGAGATCGGCGGCCCAGCGGGCGCCGGGGCGCCTGCCCATTCGGTCGATCGGGCCCGAGACCGAGATCGCCGCGACCACGACGCCCGCGCCATCACGCACCGGCGCCGCGACGCTCGCCACGCCGGGTTCGCGTTCGGCGGCGCTCTGTGCCCAGCCACGCTTGCGCACCTCGAGCAGTGCCCGTTCGCTGAAGAGCGCGTCGGCCAGCACCGCCCGCTGGGTCTGCGGATCCGCCCATGCCAGTAGCACCTTGGCTCCCGAGCCTGCGGTCATCGGCAGCCGTGCGCCGACCAGTACGGTGTCCCGGAGGCCGGTGGGCGGCTCCATGGAGGCCACGCACACCCGCTGGGTGCCCTCCCTGCGGTACAGCTGCACACTCTCTCCGGTGATCTCGCGCAGTCGCGGCAGGATCATGGCGGCCGCCTCGAGGAGGCTGTCGTGTGCGGTCGGGGCCAGCTCAGCAAGGCCGGGGCCAGGGCGCCAGAGTCCGTCGCCGTCGCGGGCGAGGAGTCGGTGCACCTCGAGGCCGACCGCCAGTCGATGAGCCGTCGCCCGGGGCAGACCCGTGCGGGCGCACAGCTCTCCGAGATTGCAGGGCTGCTCCGCAACGGCGTGGAGAACGGTCATCGCCTTGTCGAGCACCCCGATCCCGCTCGAGGCGGGGGAGCCGCTATGCTGTCTCATAGGGCGATACTACCGTCTCGCATTCTGAGATGGAAATTCGGACGGCTTCGATCGGGCGTGATCGGGGAGATGATGGAAGTGGCGCACTCCAGGCCGTCCGATGTCCGGGACGCACTAGTCACACTGAGAGGTGGAGAACATGGTCAGTAGAAAGCGCACCCTGGCAGAGAAGGTGTGGGACGAGCATGTCGTCGTCCAGGGCGAGGGGGAGGGCGCATCGCGTAACCCGGACCTCATCTACATCGATCTGCACCTCATTCACGAAGTGACCAGTCCTCAAGCCTTCGACGGCCTTCGGTTGGCGGGCAGGCCATTGCGCCGCCCCGATCTCACGATCGCCACAGAGGACCACAACGTCCCGACGATCGACATCGACAAGCCGATCGCGGACCCGGTCTCCCGTATCCAGGTCGAGACCCTTCGTCGCAACTGCGAGGAGTTCGGTGTCCGCCTGCATCCGATGGGCGACCTCGACCAGGGCATCGTGCACGTCGTCGGTCCGCAGCTGGGCCTGACTCAGCCCGGCATGACCGTGGTGTGCGGCGACAGCCACACCTCCACGCATGGCGCCTTCGGTGCTCTCGCAATGGGAATCGGTACCAGCGAGGTCGAGCACGTGATGGCGACCCAGACGCTGTCGCTGCGCCCGTTCAAGACGATGGCGATCAACGTCGACGGCGAACTCCAGCCCGGGGTGACGAGCAAGGACGTCGTGCTCGCCGTCATCGCGAAGATCGGCACCGGCGGCGGCCAGGGCTATGTCCTGGAGTACCGCGGATCGGCCATCCGTCAAATGTCGATGGAAGCCCGAATGACGGTCTGCAACATGTCGATCGAGGCCGGTGCCCGCGCGGGCATGATCGCGCCCGACGAGATCACCTACGAGTTCATCAAGGGACGGCCGCACGCGCCGCAGGGCGCGGACTGGGATGCCGCCGTCGCCGCGTGGGAGCAGCTGAAGACCGACGAAGGTGCGACTTTCGACCAAGAGGTCTACATCGACGCGAACTCGCTGACCCCGTTCGTCACCTGGGGGACCAACCCGGCCCAGGGTGCGCCGCTCGGCGACTCGGTGCCGGATCCCACCCAGATGGTCGACGAGAGCGAACGCCAGGCCGCCGAGAAGGCGTTGACCTACATGGGCCTCACGGCAGGCACTCCGCTGCGTGAGATCGCCGTGGACACGGTCTTCGTCGGTTCCTGCACCAATGGCCGGATCGAGGATCTGCGGGCCGTGGCGGGCGTGCTGAAGGGTCGCAAGGTGGCCGAGGGCGTGCGGATGCTGGTCGTCCCCGGCTCGATGAGGGTTCGCGCGCAGGCCGAGAAGGAGGGCCTCGGTGAGATCTTCACCGCAGCGGGTGCGGAATGGCGGCAGGCGGGGTGCTCGATGTGTCTCGGCATGAATCCCGATCAGCTGTCCTCGGGTGAGCGCTCGGCATCGACTTCCAACCGGAATTTCGAAGGTAGGCAGGGCAAGGGCGGGCGGACCCATCTCGTCTCCCCGCTGGTTGCGGCGGCGACGGCGGTGCGAGGCACGCTCTCGGCGCCCGTGGACCTGGACTGAAGACCACCGGAACGACAGGAGTATTTGATGGAAGCCTTTACGACACACAAGGGAATCGGCGTCCCCCTGCGGCGCTCCAATGTCGACACCGACCAGATCATTCCGGCGGTCTACCTAAAGTCGGTCTCTCGTAGCGGTTTCGAGGAGGGCCTCTTCGCGGGCTGGCGGGCCGACCCCGAGTTCATCCTGAACATTCCGCCGTACGACAAGGGCTCGGTTCTCGTCGCGGGTCCGGACTTCGGCACCGGCTCGTCCCGTGAGCACGCGGTGTGGGCGCTATCGGACTACGGATTTCGCGTAGTGATCGCCTCTCGCTTCGCGGACATCTTCCGCGGCAACTCCGGCAAGGCCGGTCTGCTGGCCGCTCAGGTCGACCAGTCGGACGTCGAACTGCTCTGGAAGTTGCTTGAAGAGCAGCCCGGTCTCGAAATTGTTGTGGATCTCACGGAGCGCACGGTGACCGCAGGAACGCTGGTGGTGCGCTTCAACATTGATGACTACACGCGGTGGCGTCTGCTCGAGGGTCTGGACGATATCGGATTGACATTGCGGCAGGTAGATGCGATTTCGGAGTTCGAAAAGTCAAGGCCGTCATGGAAACCTGCCACCCTCCCGGCACGGGTTGCCGAGGGAAACTAATACGACCGACTAACGGGATTCAGGCACGAAAGAGGGTGCCACGCCTCTGAGAGGTACATGAGAATTGGCGTGGCACATAGACTCTTGCCCTTTTCCGGATTACCGTGTTTGCTAGTCGGTCCGACAATGGGCCATCAGTTTGCGGAGGACTTCCATGAACAAAGCAGAGCTCATTGACATCTTGACCGAACGGTTGGACTCGGATCGCCGTACGGCAACCGATGCGGTCGAGCACATCGTCGACACCATCGTGCGCGCCGTGCACAGGGGCGAGAGCGTCACGATCACCGGCTTCGGCGTCTTCGAGCAGCGTCGCCGTGCGGCCCGCGTCGCGCGCAACCCGCGCACCGGCGAGACCGTCAAGGTCAAGCCGACCTCGGTGCCTGCGTTCCGTCCGGGCGCCCAGTTCAAGGCCGTGATCGCCGGTAGCCAGAAGCTTCCGGCCAGCGGACCCGCGGTCAAGCGTGGCTCGGCTGCCGCGGCACCTGCGAAGAAGGCAGCGGCGAAGAAGACCGCAGCGAAGAAGGTTGCGGCCAAGAAGGCGGCGCCCGCGAAGAAGGCTCCGGCCAAGAAGGTCGTGGCGAAGAAGGCGGCACCGGCCAAGAAGGCGGTCGTGGCGAAGAAGGCGGCACCGGCCAAGAAGGCGGTCGTGGCGAAGAAGGCGGCACCCGCGAAGAAGGCTCCGGCCAAGAAGGCTCCGGCCAAGAAGGTCGTCGCGAAGAAGGCAGCTCCGGCGAAGAAGGCTCCGGCCAAGAAGGCGCCGGCCAAGAAGGCGCCCGCTCGCAAGAAGTAGGCACGACCGACTACTCGTGCCCCGCACGAGATCGAGGGCGGCGACGGGAAACCGTCGCCGCCCTCTGTCGGATCGGTGGCCGCCTCAGGCGTTCTCGGGCAGCGGGCTGTCGATGTGGCTGGCGTCCACCAGCTTGCCCCCGGAGAACGAGAGAACCCAGGTGCTGGCCTTCCGGTTGCGGGCACGCGGCAGGGTGATCCCGTCCCGTTCCGCCCACCAGCTCAGCAGGTCGGGGATGACCCCGCTCTGACTGCAGATCACCTGGACGCCGCCGAGCGTGGCGATCTTTCGCACGCGGGACCGGGCCGCGGCCGGATCCTCCGCGTACGCCTCCTCCGAGAGCAGCGGCTCCGCCACGATCTCGGTGCCCAGCGCACGCGCCAGCGGTTCCACCGTCTGCTCGCAGCGGATGCGATCGGCCGAATGAACCGCCGTCGCACCGAAGGCGAGGAGCTGGGGCACCAGGGCCTCGGCCTGGACGCGCCCGAGCTGATCCAACGGTCGTAGCGTGTCGTCCGGAGAGTCCTTCCGTCGTCCGGCCTTGCCGTGCCGGACGACGAGCATGGTGGTGGTGTCGGCGGGAACACGGAGGAACCGGCGCATCACCTTGCCGTCCACCGAGTAGGAGAGTTCGCCTGCCACGTCCTCGGGTGCCACCCACCGGAGCTCGTCGACCTCGGAATTCGGTACGAACTCGCCACCGAGTGATTCGGCGGCCCAGTAGTCGACCCGCTTGCGCTTGCGGTGGCCGGGGATCTCGTAGGCGACTCGGGTCACGCGCCGGTCCAGGCGCACCCGTAGCCCGGTCTCCTCCTGCACCTCTCGCAGCGCCGCGACGATCGGCGTCTCCCCGGGGTCGAGCTTGCCCTTGGGGAAGGACCAGTCGTCGTACTTGGGCCGGTGGATCAGTGCGATCTCGATCTCGTAGGGATTGGTCGGTGACTTACGCCAGAGCACGGCACCTGCCGCGAAGATATTGGCCTTGATGGGTCGATCCGACTTCGAGCTCACTGGCTGCCTTCCTGTGGTGGCCGGAAAACGTTCCTACGAGCCGATTGCACGGCGGCCGCGCATCAGCTCCTGCTGGTGCTCGCGGACGCTTTCACCCCTGGCGGGCGAGGCCGCCCAGTGCCCGTCGGACTGGAGCACCCAGCACCTGGTGGTCGGGTCGAGAGCGGAGTCGAAGATGTCGCCGAGCTGACGTGCCAGCCGCGGATCCTTCACCTGGGCCATCACCTCCACCCGCCGGTCGAGATTGCGGTGCATCATGTCGGCGCTGCCGATCCAGAATTCCTCCGCGCCGACGAAATGCAGGATGCGTGAATGCTCGAGGAACCGCCCGAGAATCGAACGGACCTCGATGTTCTCGCTCAGTCCCGGCACGCCTGGCTTGAGCGCACAGATACCGCGGACCACCACCTGCACCTGCACGCCTGCCTGCGAGGCGCGATAGAGCGCGTCGATCACCTGCTCGTCCACCAGGGCGTTGGCCTTGAGGCGGACTCCCGCGGACTTGCCCTCGAGTTGGCGCGCGACCTCCGCGTCGATCCGCTTGATGATGCCGTCGCGGACGCCGTAGGGAGCGACCAGCAGGTTCCGGTACTGCGCCTTACGCGAGTATCCGGTCAGCGAGTTGAACAGGTCTGTGAGGTCGGCACCGATTTCGGGTGCGGCGGTGAGCAGGCCCACGTCCTCGTACAGCCGGGCCGTCTTCGGGTTGTAGTTCCCGGTGCCGATGTGGCAGTACCGGCGGATCGCCGAGCCCTCCCGGCGTACGACAAGGCAAGTCTTGCAATGGGTCTTGAGCCCGACCAGCCCGTACACCACGTGCACGCCCGCCTGTTCGAGCTTGCGCGCCCACTTGATGTTCGCCTGCTCGTCGAACCGTGCCTTGATCTCGACGAGCGCCACCACCTGCTTGCCAGCCTCCGCGGCGTCGATCAGCGCGTTCACGATCGGGGAGTCGCCGGAGGTGCGGTACAGCGTCTGCTTGATCGCCAGCACATGCGGATCGGCCGCCGCCTGCTCGATGAACCGCTGCACGCTGGTGGAGAACGAGTCGTAGGGGTGATGCACCAGGACGTCGCCGTCGCGCAGCGTCGAGAACACGCTCTTCGGGGTCTCCCGCTCTCCGAATGCCGGATGGGTCGCGGGCACGAAGGGGGCGTCCTTGAGGTTGGCGCGGTCGACGCCGTAGACCTGCCACAGGCAGGACAGGTCGAGCAGGCCGGGGACCTGGATCACGTCGCCCGGATCCACGTCGAGCTCGCGCAGCAGCAGTTCGAGCATGTGCTCGGTCATGTCGTCCGCGACCTCGAGCCGCACCGGCGACCCGAACCGCCTGCGGGCCAGTTCGCGCTCGAGGGCCTGCAGCAGATCCTCGTCGCGATCCTCTTCGACCTCGAAGTCGGCGTTGCGGGTGATACGGAAGGCGTGGTGCTCGACGATCTCCATCCCGGGGAACAGCGCGTTCAGGTGCGCCGCGATGAGCGCCTCCATGGGCAGGAAAGCCGGGGTGGTCGCGGGGGAATCGGTGCGGTTGACGCGGACGAACCGGTCGACGTTGTCGGGCACCTTCACCCGCGCGAAGTGCTCGCCGCCCGTCGACGAATCCTTCACGGTCACCGCGAGGTTCAGGCTCAGGCCGCTGATGTAGGGGAACGGGTGGGCCGGATCGACCGCGAGGGGGGTCAGCACGGGGAACACCTGCTCGCGGAAGTGCGCGGACAGGCGCTCCTCCTCGTCGGCATCGAGGTCTGCCCAGCCGATGATGGAGATGCCCTCCTCGGCGAGCTGGGGCAGCACCTTGTCCAGGAAGGTCCTGGCGTGCTTCTCTGCGATCTCCTGGGTCCGCCTGCCGATCAGCGCCAACTGTTCGCGCGGGCTCAGGCCGTCGGCGGAACGGACCGAGAGTCCGGTCTCGTCCCGGCGCTTGAGGCCCGCGACCCGGACCATGTAGAACTCGTCGAGGTTCGAGGCGAAGATCGCGAGGAACTTGGCGCGCTCGAGCAGCGGAAGCGACGGATCCTCGGCGAGGCTGAGCACCCGGGAGTTGAAGTCGAGCCAGCTCAGCTCGCGGTTGAGGTAGCGCTCCTCCGGCAGGGGGATGACCGAACCGTCGACCACCACCGGGGTGGCGGCGGGCGGCGCGGTCGGGATCACCGGAAGGTGATTGACGATCGGTGCGCTCCAATCGCGCTCGCCGGTTCCCGACGCCGTGTGCTGCCCGGCGTCCTGTCCGCGTACCTCACCGTTACTCACGCGTAGATCATCCCCCAGATCGCGAGTGGGCGACAAACGATGCGCATTTATCTTCGGTGAATTCGCCGGGCGGTTCCCGCGACGCCGGGCCAGCCGATCCGGTCGAGCTCCGCGGCGGTCGCCCGGCCGGGCCCCAGCAGCACCGCGGCATCGAGGTCGGCCGCGGTGTCGACATCGAGTCGCAGCCCCGGCCAGTCGCCGGTCAGTTCCGCGGCCCCGGAAAGGCGGTGTCGCCGCGCCGAGTCCGGGCCGAACGCGGGGTCGAGGTCGGCCTCCGGATCCCCGACGATCAGCGCCGCGGTTCCGGTGCCGTGGTGATCGACCACGAAGGAGCGGGGTGCCCGTGCGCCAGCGGCCAGCGCCGCCGTCAGCTCGCCCGGGCGCAGGCAGGGGAGATCGCCCTGCAACGCCACGATGGGTCCGCGGCCGTGGGTCGATCGCACATGGGTGGCGGCGGCCCGCAGGACGGTGTTGAGGCGATCGCCGCCCTCGCCTGCCGGATCGGCGTAGTGCCCGGCCCCGCACTCGCGCGCCACGCGGGCCACCGACGGGTCGGGGGTGATGACCGTGAGCTCAGCGATCCCCGACGCGTTCGCGGCCGCCGTCAAGGTGTCGCGCAGCATGGCCAGCACGAGCGCGGTCCGCTCCTGCGGCTCGAGGCGGGCGGCCAGCCTGCTCTTGGCCCGGCCGAGCTCCTTGACCGCGATCAACACGTGCGCCTGCCCCGCGGGCGGCGTGCGATGCGCTGGGTCCATACCGGCAATCCTGCCAGCACGCCGCAGCGGGCGAGCAGACCGCGGTGCCCCTGCGGCCGTCTACTCTTGGGTCCCGGTGGCAGCGGGTGGCGAGGGGAAGGGACATTCCATGAGCAAGGCAGCGGTACTGGGGGCGGGATCCTGGGGGACGGCGTTCGCGAAGGTGTTGGCCGATGCCGGCACCGATGTCACGATGTGGGCGCGGAGACCCGAAGTGGCCGAGTCGATCTCGGTCGATCACCAGAATCCGTTTTACCTCGAGGGGATCGCGTTGCCGCCCTCGCTGTCGGCGACCAGTGATCATCGCGTCGCGCTCGAGGGTGCCGATATCGTCGTCCTTGCCGTGCCCTCGCAGTCGCTGCGCGAGAACCTCGGTGCCTGGGCGCCGTCGATCGAGCCCGATTCGACGCTGTTGTCCCTGGCGAAGGGCATCGAGAGCGGGACACTGATGCGGATGAGCCAGGTCATCAGCCAGGTGGCGGGTGCGGATCCGTCGCGGGTGGCGGTGCTGTCGGGGCCCAACCTGGCCAGGGAGATCGCCGCGGGCCAGCCGGCAGCCACCGTGATCGCGTGCACCGATTCCGTTCGCGCGGTGGACCTTCAAAAGGCTTGCGCCACCGGGTATTTCCGTCCGTACACCAACTCCGACGTGATCGGCTGCGAGGTGGGAGGAGCGTGCAAGAACGTGATCGCCCTTGCCTGCGGAATGGCGTCGGGGATCGGCCTGGGGGAGAACACCAACGCCACCATCATCACCCGTGGGCTGGCCGAGATGATCAGACTCGGGGTGGCGCTCGGCGCGAACCCGGCGACGTTGGCCGGGCTGGCGGGCGTCGGCGACCTCGTCGCGACCTGCTCCTCGCCGCTCTCGCGAAACCGGACCTTCGGACACCATCTCGGTGCGGGCGGCTCCATGGAGAGCGCGCAACGGGCCACGAAGGGGCAGGTGGCCGAGGGCGTGAAGTCCTGCACCTCGGTGCGGGCGCTGGCGGCGAGTCACGACGTGGAGATGCCGCTCACCGACGCGGTTCATCGGGTCTGCCACGAGGGCATGTCGGTCCCGGATGCCGTCGGACTGCTCCTGGGGCGGCGCACCAAGCCCGAGTGAGCAGGCCCGAACGGTTCGCGCGGTCCCGATCAGCGGTGACCTGACGCGGCAGATCGGTTGGTCCAACGGTACGGTTCGGTACGTGAGTAATCCGCGTACGAGGGTGGCTGTGGTCTTCGGTGGCCGTAGCAGTGAGCACTCGGTCTCCTGTGTTTCCGCTGGTAGTGTGCTTCGCAACCTCGATCCCGAGCGTTACGAGGTGGTGCCGATCGGCATCACCCCCGACGGTGCCTGGGTGCTCGGTCCGACGGATCCCGACGCCCTCACCATCGCGGGCCGCTCACTGCCCACCGTCGACGCGGCGGGTACCGCACTGACCCTGACCGCCGACCCGACCCGTTCGGGCGCGCTTGTGTCGCTGAGCAACGACGAGGCGGGCGCGGTCCTCGCGTCGGTGGACGTGGTGTTCCCGGTCCTGCACGGCGCCTACGGAGAGGACGGCACCATCCAGGGCCTGCTCGAGCTCGCGGGCCTGCCGTACGTCGGTCCCGGTGTGCTGGCCAGCGCGGCGGGCATGGACAAGGAGTTCACCAAGAAGCTGCTCGCGGCCGATGGGCTGCCGATCGGTGAGCAGGTGGTGCTGCGCGCGGGCACCGCGACGGTGTCGCCCGCCGATCGCGAGCGGCTCGGCCTCCCGGTGTTCGTCAAGCCCGCCCGCGGTGGGTCCTCGATCGGTATCTCCCGGGTGTCATCATGGGATCAGCTCGACGCGGCGATCGAAATGGCCCGCAGACACGACCCGAAGGTCATCGTCGAGGCGGGCATCGTCGGCCGCGAGGTCGAGTGCGGTGTCCTCGAATTCCCGGATGGCTCAGTGAAATCCAGTGTCGTGGCGGAGATCCGGATGCCGGAGTTCGCTGGCGACGACGGCGCCTTCTACGACTTCGACACCAAGTACCTCGACGACATCTGCGAGTTCGATGTCCCTGCCAAGCTCGACGACGCGATCAGCGAGGAGATCCGGGCGATCGCCGTGCGGGCCTTCGCCGCGCTCGACTGCCAGGGGCTCGCCCGGGTCGACTTCTTCATCACCGAGAACGGCCCGGTGATCAACGAGATCAACACGATGCCCGGGTTCACCTCGATCTCGATGTACCCGCGGATGTGGGACGCCGCCGGGATCGACTACCGGACCCTGGTGTCCACTCTGGTCGAGACGGCGCTGGCCCGGGGGACCGGCCTGCGCTGACGCAGGCCGGCAGGCCCGGGGTCATGGGGTCGGAATGGGCGCCGGGTCCAGCGGCCGCTGCTCCAGAGTGCTGGTGATTGCGGCCGAGGCGTCCTGCAGTGGGGTCGGACCCGATCCGTGCGGCACGGTCAGTGCGACGTAGACGCCTCGATCGACCGCGAACCAGGTGCTGGCGTCCAGTCCTTCTTCGCCGGGAACCTCGAACCACTGCACCGCGTCGACCACCGTCAACGGCGATGCCGCGTTGAACTCGAGCGGACGGTCCACCCCACAGCGAAGCACGACCTCCTTGGCGTCGTCCGCCTGCCAGGCGGCCGCTCCAACGGGGGCCGGATCCATCAGTTCGGCTCTCTCGAAATCGCCGAGGTTCTCGGGCAATGCCGCGATCAGGGCGGCGCACTCGGGGGACTCGGCGGCGGGGGCGGGCACCGTGCCGAGCGCGACCGGCTCCTGGATGGGGTCGCGTCCGGCGATCACGGCGGCGACGAGCACGCCGACCACAAGGGCGACCGGGAGGGCGACCGCGACGGCGATCAGCGCCGGGCTGCGCCGTGCGGTGGGATGGGGTTCTGTGGGTTCGGGAGCGTCAGCGGAATCGGGGAGATCGGGGTCGTTCACGGTTACTAGTGTGCCGCAACCTGACATGTCAGGGTCCGGGTGATTCCCTGGACGCGTTGAATCCGCTGCACCACGCCTGGTAGCTCGGTCGTGTCCGCGGCCTCGACCCGGACCACCACGTCGTAGGGGCCGAGGACGTCCTCCGCGCTGAGAACGCCAGGTAGCTGGCTGATCACCTCGGAGACGAGCAGGGCCTTGCCGACCTCGGTCTGGATCAGAACGAAAGCTTGCATCGCTGACGCCCCTTCTCGGTGCAGTGCCCGCGACCTCGGTAGAGTCGCGGTGGCCCTGGCCTGCCACTTGCACGGTCGGGTCACTCCCGGCTGCGATAAAGGGTACCGGTTCTCATTCCTCGGAGGTGCGTCATCGAATCGACTGATCGCGGCACCGATGCCGGGCGCACGGTCGCCGACATCGGCGAATTCGCGGTGATCGACCGGGCGGTGGCGGGTCGAGCGCAACCCGAGAGCACGCTGCTCGGCCCCGGAGACGACGCCGCGGTGGTGCGGGCGCTGGACGGCGCGGTGGTCGCCTCGACCGACATGCTGGTCGAGGGCAGGCACTTCCGGCTGGACTGGTCGACCCCCGAACAGGTGGGGCGCAAGGCGGTCGCGCAGAACGGCGCGGACATCGTCGCGATGGGCGCCTGGCCGACCTCGTTCCTGGTCGCGATCGGGTGCCCACCGAGCACGCCGGTATCCGTCACCGACGCGCTGACGGACGGGATCTGGGCCGAGGTGGCCGGGTTCGGTGCGGGTGTGATCGGCGGGGACATGGTGCAGGCGGAGCAGTTGGTGGTCTCGATCACGGTGCTCGGAGACCTGGGCGGGCACGCGCCGGTGCTGCGGTCCGGGGCGCGTCCCGGCGATCAGGTGGCCGTCGCGGGTCGGCTCGGCTGGTCGGCGGCGGGACTGGCCGCGTTGCTCGCCGAATCGGATCGTTTCCCGGAACTTGTTGCCGCGCACAAGGTTCCGTTCCCACCCTACGAGAGCGGTCCGGTTGCGGCGCGCGCAGGGGCCACCGCCATGACCGATGTGTCCGACGGACTGATCGCTGATCTGGGGCACATGTGCACAGCCTCGGGGGTCGCGATGGACCTGGACAGCGCGCTGCTCGAACCCGGGCCCGAGCTCTCCGAGGCCGCGACGGCGCTGGGGGCGGACGCGCTCGACTGGGTGCTCACCGGTGGCGAGGACCATGCCCTGGCCGCGACCTTCCCCGCCGAAGCGTCGCTGCCTTCGGGTTGGCGTCGGATCGGGTCGGTCCTGGCCGGTGACGGCGTGCAGGTCGACGGCCGTTCCTGGGCGGGCGGCGGCGGATGGCAGAGCTTCGATTAGATAGATTGCCCGCATGCCTATCTACGCCCTCGGTGACCGCGTTCCCGACATCCATCCGGACGCGTACGTCCACCCCGACGCCGTGGTGATCGGTGCGGTCACCCTGGCCGCGGGTGCCTCGGTGTGGCCGCAGGCGGTGCTGCGCGGCGACTACGGCACCATCACGATCGGCGCGGACACCAACATCCAGGACGGCACCGTCATCCACTGCACCCCGATCGATCCGACGGTGATCAGGTCGGGCTGCGTGGTGGGGCACAGCGCGCACATCGAGGGCGCCACCATCGGCGACAACTGCCTGATCGCGTCCGGATCGGTCGTGCTGAACGGTTCGAAGGTCGGCAGCGGCGCGATCGTCGGCGCCGGAGCCGTCATCCCGTTCAAGTTCGAGGTGCCCGCGCGCCGGATGGCGCTCGGCGTGCCCGCGAAGATCCGCGAGGGCTACGAGGTGCCCGAGGGGCACCTGGATATCAACGTGAAGACCTATTCGGCGAACGCCGCGTTCTACCGGGACGCGCTCCGGCGTCTCGACTGATGCCGGCCCGACCGCTCGACGAGCTGATGGAGGCGGGCTGGGCGCAGGCCCTGGCGCCGGTTGCGGGACGGATCTCCGCGATGGAGGAGTTCGTGCGTGACGAGGCCGCGCGGGGCCGCGACCCCCTGCCTGCTCAGGAGAACGTGCTGCGGGCCTTCCGGCAGCCGTTTCGTGACGTCCGGGTGCTGATCGTGGGCCAGGACCCCTACCCGACGCCGGGACATGCGGTGGGACTGAGCTTCTCGGTGGCGCCGGACGTGCGTCCGGTGCCGCGCAGCCTCGGCAACATCTTCGCCGAGTACAGCGAGGATCTGGGGTTGCCCACGCCCGGCAACGGCGACCTGACGTCGTGGGCCGAGCGGGGCGTGCTGCTGCTCAACAGGGTGCTCACCGTCGAGTCCGGCAGGGCGGCCGCGCATCGAGGCAAGGGCTGGGAAGCCGTGACCGAGCAGGCCATCCGGGCACTGGTCGCGAGGCCCGAGCCGATGGTGGCGATCCTGTGGGGACGTGACGCGGGCACCCTGAAGCCGATGCTCGGCGATGTGCCGGTGATCGAGTCCGCGCATCCGTCGCCGCTGTCGGCCCGGCGTGGATTCTTCGGGTCGCGGCCGTTCAGCCGCGCCAACCGGCTCCTCGACGAACTGGGGGAGGGGCCGGTCGACTGGCGGCTGCCCTCCTGAGCGATCGCCCCGCCGTGGGTTGATATTCATGCAACGGTGTCGGGGGAACTGAGCATCAGGTAGGAACGCTTGTCTCGCCTTGAGATCAGGGGCCGTAGTGCTCCACGACGAGGCGGGTGAGCGGGTCTGGGTACTCCCAGAAGGCTTCGTCCAGCTCGCCCAGGCGTCCGTTGTCGGCTTCGGTCAGGCGGCCGTAGATGTCCGAGATCGATTCGATCCCGCCTGCGGCGAGGTGCGGCTCGACGACGATGAACATCGCCCGCAGGATGCCGGCGGCCGCCGCCGCGCCGATCGCATCCAATGCGGTGACCGCGGTCTCGTGATTGCGGATGCCCCAGTTCCCGAGGAACTGCAGGAACCCGCCGTTGTTGATGTCGGCCTCCGCCCGCCACAGCGCGACCAGGTCGCAGTCGCGCGGCGAGATCGCATCCACGTTCCAATCGGCGGTCATGAGTCGGCCGAGTGCGGCGTCGTAGAGGCGATCCTGCAGGATCTCCCACACGCTCACCATTCCCTCCGGGCTCGGCTCCCACAGTTCCGGCCAGTTCACGCCGTGACCGTCATCGGTCAGCGCCCACCGCTCCCGCTCCGCGGGTGTCGCCTTCTCCAGACGAACATGGCGCCGGAGCGGCTCAGTGAGTGTTTGCCCGTCGGCGAGGGTCAGCACGACGGCGGCATCGGTGAGGGCGACGCCGGTGATGCGGTTAGTCCCGTTGGTGTCGAATCGTTCCTCTGTCACCCGGAGATCCTAATCAGGTCCTGAACTGGGGTGATGACACGTCCCTGTCGGATCCGGAGAGTGCGGGTAATGGGTCCGAGTCGGGTCTCATTCCTGTGTGCAGCGCGCGCCGCGTGGGCGAGGATTGGATCCGATCCCTGAAACGTCAAGAAGGAGTCGACGCGATGACGAAGTACCTGATCTCGTTCCCGAGTGGCGCCATGGACTTTCCCGACGAGGTTCTGCAGGCAGCGTCGGATGCGTCGCACGCGGTGGTGGAGGAGGCGAAGGACGCCGGCGTCTGGGTGTTCGGCGGTGGAATCGACGAGAGCGTTCCGCCTGTCCTGGTCGATGGGGATGGCACGGTGACCGAGGGCACGTACCCGCAGACGAAGCAGCTCGAAGGCGGTTACACGGTGCTGGAGTTGCCCTCCCGCGAGGCGGCACTGAAATGGGCTGCGAAGATCGCGGTTGCCTGCCAGTGCGCGCAGGAGGTACGCGCGTTCCACTACGACCCCGCGAGCTGAACGTACGGCTGCATTGTGGGCGCTCGCTGTCTTTCGACGCGCCTGCGCTTTTCGCCGGGCGCGTTCGAGGAGCTCTTTCGGGTGGTGGCGGTGGTTGATCCGGGGTTTCTGTTCGGGGTCGATGTGCGGCGGTGGGATCCATTCGGTGCGTCCGGCGTATTCGGAGGCTTTGGACGCGGTGCGGGTTTGCCAGCCGCCGGGGCCGTCGTGGATGAGTGCGTGGCAGCCGTCGCATCCGAGGGTCATGCTGCCGATGTCGGTGGCGCCGCCCTTGGACCAGTCATGGACGTGGTGGACGGCGGTCATCGTGGCGGGGGCGTCGCAGCCGGGTCGGGTGCAACCTCGATCGGCGGCGATCAACGCGAGTCGTTGGTCTGCGGTGGCGAGGCGTTTCGAACGTCCGAGGTGCAGGGGTCTGCCGTTGTGGTCGAAGAGCACCAGTACTGGGTGCGAGCGTTCGGCCATCTTCAGTGCGTCTCGAATGGGGAGGATCCCGCCGGACGCGGTGGTGGCGACACCCGTGGCGTGTTCGAGCTGATCGAGGGTCATGGTGATGATCGTCGTCGCGGGAAGCCCGCGATGGGAACCGAGGATGCCGGATGCGAGGAGTGCGCGCAGTGCTTCCTTGACTGCGTCGTGGTTGCGTTGCGCGGCGGTGCGGGTGTCGAGGCCCGCGGCGGCGGCAAGCTGGTCGCGGTCGACGCT
>NZ_QAOZ01000018.1:0-144037 GCF_003050885.1 Rhodococcus sp. OK611 | reverse complement strand
CGCAGGCCCGCTCCTACGTCAACGTCACCGTCGACACCGAGAGCATCATCAGCACCGTCACCCTCTGGGGACAGCCCTTCAGCATCGGCTGACCGAACGGCAGGTTGCGAACACGACCCCGGGGTGCGAGGCGATCACGCCTTGCCTCGGGGTCGTGTCGACAGCCAAACAGGTAGTGCTCCAATGATTCTGGAGTTCAGGCGGTCGTCGCGACGAGTTGGCCCGCCCCGGACGGAATCGTATTCGGCTAGCATCGGGAGCATGCGTAGCGACCTGATGAAGAACGCGGAACGTAGTGGTGAGCCGGGGACTTTCGTGCTCCAGAACTCCCGAATGCTCAAGGTGGACCTGGCCGGAACGGGTGGGCACTTCCTCGCCCGTCAGGGGTCGATGGTCGCCTACCAGGGTGATGTCGACTTCGCCTACCAGGGCAGCGGCGGCCTCGGCAAACTGTTCAAGAAGGCGCTCACCGGCGAGGGCATGTCGCTGATGAAGGTGTCCGGCAGCGGTGATGTCTTCCTTGCCCGCGACGCCGACGAGATCTTCCTGCTCGAACTCGAGGACGAGTCGGTGACCGTCAACGGGACGAACGTCCTCGCCTTCGAGAGCTCACTGAGCTGGGACATCAATCGGGTCGAGGGTGCGTCGATGCTCAGCGGCGGGTTGTTCAACACCACCTTCAGCGGGCGCGGTGTGCTCGCGATCAACGTCTACGGCACGCCCGTGGTGCTGAACGTGGACACCCCCACGTTTGTCGACATGCAGAGCGCGGTGGTGTGGTCGACCGGGCTGCAGTCGACCATCCGCAAGACCGCGAAGATGTCCGCGGCGATCGGACGCGGTTCGGGTGAGGCGTACCAGTTGTGTCTCACCGGCAACGGATTCGTCGTCGTTCAGGCCTCCGAGGGTCACCCCATCCCGCAGCACTGACCCAGACCTCCCGGTCGGCCACGGCCCCGCCGTACCGACCGGGAGATCGTGCTCAGGCCGCATATCCCAGCGCAGCGGCGACGAGCACCGGCGCCAGATACAGCAGCGGGAACGGGATGTGGGCGTACGAGCGCGCCCGGATCACGGTGATGACCGCCCCCGTGAAGTACAGGAACAGGCCGATCGTGGCCAGGACGCCGACCTCGGGCACGAGCAGGCCGACCAGCAGGCCCGCCGCCCCGGCCGCCTTGGCGGCGCCGAGCCACGGCCACCACGACTGGGGAACGCCGTAGTCGGTCAGGGCTTCCACGACCCATCCGGCGCGGAAGAAGACGGCGGCCGCCGAGTAGCCGACCCACGCTGCGGCCAGGATGGTGACGATGACATAGGCGGTGTTCATCGGAATTATCTCCTCATCGGGTTCGAATGGACTCACCACCATGACGGCCGCCACGCCGAGAATGTGACAGCACGCGATCAACGAACTTCCAGGAGTCGACCGGCTATGAAGATGATCGCCGTCCCCGCGGGGGACGTCACCCTCTCGGATCGGCGGACCAGCCGCACCTGGCGCGTCGATGTCGGGGCCTTCGAGATCGCCGCCACTCCCATGACCCAGGGCGAGTACGCCGAGATCACCGGCGAGTGGCCCGGGGCGAACCGGGGTGCGCGCCTGCCCGTCGAGGGGGTGTCGTGGTGGGACGCGATCGCGTTCTGCAACACCATGTCCGAGCAGGCCGGCCTCGCCGCCGCCTACCGCATTGTCGATGACGACGTCACCTGGGAGACAACGGCCGACGGGTACCGGCTGCCGACCGAGGCCGAGTGGGAACGTGCCTGCCGGGCCGGGACGACCGGTCCGCGGCATGGACCCCTCGACGAGATCGCCTGGTATCGACAGAATTCCGACGGCGGGCCGCACGAGGTGGGTGGGAAGCAGCCGAACGCGTGGGGGCTGCACGACACCCTGGGCAACGTCTGGGAATGGTGCTGGGACCTCTACGACCCCGAGGTGTACGGCACCTATCGGGTGTTGCGCGGCGGCGGCTGGTTCGACGAGCACTGGAGCTGCCGAGCCTCAGCCCGGCGGCGCAGTCACCCGACCTACCGGATCGACGACGTCGGGTTCCGCGTCGCCCGCGGATAGCCGCAACGGCCACCCGGGAGCATCCGCGACGGAACTGTCGACTCAGGCCTGCCCGGGCTTGAGCACGATGAACAGGCCGTGTGCCTCGGCGCAGAGCCGGTCGCCGTCGTGCATGGTGGCGCGCACGTAGACCTTGCGACCGTCCTGGCGCTCGGCCCAGGCGCGAACCGTCAGCTCGGTGTCGAGCGGGGTGACGGATCGGTAGTCCACGGTGAGGGACGCGGTCCTCGTCACCGACCCCGCGTGCATCGCGGCGGCCATGCCGAGTAGGTCGTCGAAACCGACGGCCACCTGCCCACCGTGCGCGGCATTGTTGCCGCCGAGGTGGTAGGTGCGGAAGGTGATGCGGGCGTCGACACCGCTCGCGTCGGCGTGGTCGATCATGAACGGCGGAAGGGTGATGTTCCCGCGACCGGGCAGATCGAACCTGGTCCATGTCGGCGCGGACCACTCGTTCACGACGGCGGCGTCCAGCTTGTCGTTGAGTTGCTTGAGCACGCCGATCGTCTCCAGCGCCAGCTCGTCGGAGGGGCTGGCCAGCCGCGCGCGATCCATCAGACCGCGCACCTGCTCGATGAACTCGCCGTAGTGCGGTCCACCCCGGGTGATGTCGGCACCCTGTTCCTCGCGGGCGTTGATCAGCTCGGACATCGGCCGGAACCCGCCCTCGTGATGCTCTTGATCGGGTAGCGAGTCGCCGACCTGCTGTTCGTTCATGGGAACACGTTATCGGTTATCGGCGGAATGCCCGCCCAGCGGGTGCGTCAGCGTCGGTACGAGGTCAACAGCGTGCGTGCCGTCGCGGCCAGGTCGGCGTCGAGCCACTCGGGCAGCTCGGCGGCGTGGGCGTGGCGGCGCAGCGCGGCGTACGGGAGGTCGACGACGGCACGGCTGACGGCATCGATCTCCCGGTCGCCGTCCGCGCCGAGGAGGTCGCGGGCCAGACGCCGCAGGTGCTCGAACAATGGCGCGTTCATCCGGTCGAGGCGACCGCGGAACTCCGCATCGGGGCCGCCGTCGAGCAGATCGCTCGGACGCAGGTTGAGCAGAAGCTTTGCATCGTCGGGCAACTCGCGACCGAACCGGATGGCTGCCACCGCCATCGCGACGCCCGCCTCGACCGGGTCCTGGTCGCCCGCGACACCCATCACGCGCTCCTGGAAGCGGGCGAGCGCGCGCAACCACGCCTCGGTGAGGACGCCGTTGCGACTGCCGAAGCGGTGGTACAGCGTGCCGACGGGTGCGCCACTCGCCGCGGCGATCGCCGCGACGCCTGCCGCGCGGGGGCCGTCGGCGAGCACGAGTGTGCGTGCAGCGTCGAGGATCGCATCGGTGTCGTGCTTGCGGGGTGGTGCCATTACTAGTACGTTCCTTCTATATGGAGCGATTGCCCTACATCGACCAGCATGCCAGAACGATCGACGCGAATCGGGATCGGGTATGGACGGCGTTGCTCGAGGTCATGTGCAAGGACCCGGACGACCCGTCCGCGCCGAGGGGCTTCCGGCTCGAATCGGCCGAAGCGCCTGCCCGGTTGGCGCTGTCGGGCAGGCACTGGTTCTCGCGTTACGCGCTGATCTTCGAACTCGACGAAGAGGGCCCCGGCCGTACTCGGGTCCGGGCGCAGTCGTGGGCGGAGTTCCCCGGCCTGCACGGCAAGATCTACCGGGCGCTGGTGATCGGCAGCGGCGGTCACAAGGTGGTCGTGCGTCGGTTGCTGCGCCAGATAGCGGTCGCGGCATGATCCCCGGGCTCGTCTGGGGCGCCACCGAGGTCGAGCGCGGGCAACCCCTGCCGTGTGACGAGCTGGCCTTCGGCGGGGTGCAGGCGGACCGGGCCATCAGCATCGACGCATCACCGCAGGTGGTCTACGCCTGGTTGTGTCAGCTGCGCGTCGCGCCCTACAGCTACGACCTGCTCGACCGATTCGGCCGCCGCAGCCCGCGCCGTCGCGACCCGGAGCTGGCCGAACTCGAAGTGGGGCAACGCTTCATGTCCCAGTTCGATCTGGTGTCCTTCGTTCCCGATCGGCACATCACGCTTGTCACCGGCAAGATATGCGTCACCTACGCGGTCCGGCCCGAGGGAGGCGGAACCCGCCTCGTGGTCCGGATGCACTGCGGTGCACCGTGGGTCGTCGCGCGGGTGCTGGCGCTCGGCGACCTGGTCATGATGCGAAAGCAGTTACTGACGCTGAAGGAGCTAGCCGAAGCGGAGCAGCGCACCCTGGCGTGAGGCGCGGGTGTCGGAGGGACGCCGGACCGGGTCCGGCGTCCGCCGCCTCAGTCCTTGAAGTAGACCAGCTGATGGGTCGTCGCCAGCAGCGCGCCGTCGCGTCCCCAGAGCTCCGCGCTCTGATCGAAATAGCCCCTGCGGATCTGCTGGGCGCGGGCGGTACCGAGCAGGGCATCCTCCGCCTGCTCGGCGAGCACCTCGGCGTCGGCGTGGAAGTACACGGTCATCGAGACGGTGCCAGCAGGCATGAACTGACCGCGGCGCAGGAAGATCCGGGGGAAGAACACGTCGCTCAGGGCGGTCAGGGCCGCGAAGTCGAGCGGACGGGCGGGGGTGTCGCGCACCCAGAGCGTCGAGACCGTGTCGGGGTGCGGGGCGGCCTCGGCCGTCGGAATTCCGCCCTCGACGAACCGCATCTCGTAGTTGCGGGACCAGGCGATGAACTCGGGGAAGGCGCCTGCCTCGACGTCATCGACGGCAGGAACGTCCGGGCGGGCGATCTCGGTGGACGACCAGGTCTCGCGGCGGGTGCCGAACACCGCCGTCGCGGTCGTCGCGACGACCCCGTCCTGGGACAGCTCGAGGGCCCAGTGCTGGGTGCTGCGGTTGGTCCGGACCGGCCGGGCGGAGATCTCGAATGCGCCCTCGGCGATGGGGCCGGCGTAGTTGACGGTCAGCGAGAGCGGGTCGCCGAGCCGGTCCGGGTGCTGCTGCACCGCCCGCAGCAGGGTCGCGGCGGTGATCCCACCGAACGGGCCGACCATGTTGGCGTAGGCCGGGGAGGTGTGACCGCTGAAACGTCCCTCGCCTGCGGGAGTGAGCTCGACGGCGGAGTCGAAGGGGTGCGGCGGGGCGATGGTCCGGGTCACGGTGGCTCCTCGTAGGCGATGACGGATCGACCCCAAGTATGACGCTTGGCATAGAAGCCGTCGGTACCGCCCTGGCGCGCGGCCCGCCTGGCAGGATCGATCCGTGACCATCGCGAACCTGACCCGCACCGAAACCGCCGCCCGATCGGCGGTGGTCACCGTCCACGGTTATCGCGTCGAACTCGACCTCCTGGCCGCGCCCGACCACTCCCGGCCGGGCTTCCCGACGACCACGACCCTCGAGTTCGACGCCACCACCGCCGAGACGTGGATCGACTTCATCGGGCAGTCGGTCGAGTCGGTGACCGTCAACGGGACGGCAGCCCCCGTCGAGTACGACGGTGCCCGCATCCGGGTCCGGGATCTGCGGGCGACGAACCGGGTCGTGGTCGAGGCGACCGGCGAGTACAGCCGTTCCGGCGAGGGTCTGCACCGATTCCTCGACCCCGTCGACGGCCAGACCTACCTCTACACCCAATACGAGCCGTCGGACGCGCGCCGCGTGTTCGCCTGCTTCGAGCAGCCGGACATGAAGGCGCCGTTCACCTTTACCGTCACAGCCCCGGTCGGGTGGGAGCTGGTGTCCAATTGCCCGGTCGCCACCCGCGAGGACGACGGCTCCCGGCAGACGGTGGAGTTCTCCCCCACCCTGCCGATCTCCACCTACCTCACCGCCGTGGTGGCCGGGCCCTATGCCCGGGTCGAATCAATCTGGAGCCGTGGAGATCTCACGGTTCCGCTCGGTCTGCTGTGCCGCGCCTCGCTCGCACAGTACCTCGACGCGGACACTCTCTTCGAGGTGACCGGGCAGGGCCTCGACTTCTTCGCCGAGCACTTCGGCTACCCCTATCCGTGGGGCAGGTACGACCAGGTGTTCGTGCCGGAATACAACCTCGGCGCGATGGAGAATCCCGGCTGCGTGACGTTCACCGAGGCCTACGTCTTCCGGGGCGCGGCGACGGCCGCGCAGTACGAGGGTCGAGCCAACACCGTCCTGCACGAGATGGCCCACATGTGGTTCGGGGACCTCGTCACGATGGTGTGGTGGGACGACCTGTGGCTCAAGGAGTCGTTCGCCGACTACATGGGCGCGCTCGCCAGCGCCGAGGCCACGCAGTGGACCGACGCATGGGTCGCGTTCGCGAGCCGTCGCAAGGCCTGGGCGTACTCGCAGGACCAGCTGCCCACCACGCACCCGATCGTCGCGGACATCGTCGACCTGGAGGCGGCCAAGCTCAACTTCGACGGCATCACGTACGCGAAGGGCGCGAGCGTGCTCAAGCAGTTGGTCGCGTACGTCGGGCGCGATGCCTTCTTCGAGGGCTCCCGCCGCTACTTCCGCGCGCACGCCTTCGGGAACACCACCCTCGCGGACCTCCTGGCGGAGCTGTCGGCGGCGTCGGGTCGTGACCTCACGGAGTGGGCGCGTGCCTGGCTACAGACCTCGGGGATGTCGACGCTGACGCTCGAGGAGACCAATGGCGTTCACGTGATCGTCCAGACGGACCCGCGTCCGCACCGTCTCGCGGTCGGGCTGTACGACTTCGACGATGCCGGCGACCTGGTCCGTCGCGGGCGGGTGGAGGTGGACCTCGTCGCCGAACGCACGCCGATCGTGCTCGACCCCGCTCCCCTTCGTCTGTTGAACGACGGGGACCTCACCTACGCGAAGGTGCGCCTGGATCCCGGATCGATTGGCACCGTGGAGCGTTCACTCGACCGCGTCATCGATCCGCTCGCGCGCGGGCTGATCTGGTCCGCGCTGTGGAACGCGACCCGAGACGGCGAACTGGCCGCCGACCGCTATCTCGCGATGGCCCGAGCGTTCGCGCCGGCGGAGTCGAACACGGCGCTGCTGGCTGCGGGCTGTCGAATGCGTCTTATGTCATCGGCCACTACCTGCCGATCGTGGAGCGGGATCGGTGGCGCGGTGACTGGCTCGAGGAGACCTGGGCCGCAATGCAATCCGCCGCGCCCGGCTCCGGCGCCCAGCTCGCCTGGGCGCGCGCGGCTGCGACCGCGGCCGCCGTCGACGATCGCATGGCCGCCGACATCGGGGCGATCCTCGACGGGCGGGCGCCCGCGCCCGACGGGTTGGCGCTCGACCCCGACCTGCGCTGGGCGCTGTGGACCGCGTTGGCCGCCACCGGCCACGCCGACGCGGCGGAGCTGGACGCCGAGCTCGGCGGCGACGACACCGCCTCCGGCCGAACCGCCCACCTGCGGGCGCTGGCGGCGCGGCCGGAGGCGGAGGTGAAGGTGAGCGCCTGGGAGTCCGCGCTCAGTGACACGTCATTGACGAACGAGCACCTCGACGCCGTCATCGCCGGGTTCCGTACCGGGGACCGCCGCGACCTCATCGCCCGCTACGACGACGAGTACTTCGCGGCGATCGGCGAGGTATGGGCAGGGCGGAGCATCGAGATCGCGCGGCGCATCGTGCTGGGGCTCTTTCCTGCGGCCGACTCACTCGGCCCCGTCGACGCCTGGCTGGCCGCGAATCCGCACGCACCGAACGCGCTGTGCCGGCTGGTGATCGAGCAGCGCGACCACCTGGCACGGGACCTGCGGGTGCGGGCCGCGTTGGGGTAGCCGTGCACGCCTGCCGCGAGCGGGCACAATGACACCCGTGCCCACCGATCACGCCACACCCTTCGACCAGGCGCAGCGCCGCGCCCGGCTTGCCCGCCGACACCGGCTCGCGCCCGAGGCCCGCGCCGAGAGCGTGACCGAGGCGGCGACGAGCCTGGTGTGCCTGCACGGCACCGACCCCGCGACGATCTTCCTCTCCGCAAGGGCCAGGGTCGACGACATGATGGTGGCGGACCTGGAACGTGCTCTGTACGAGGAGCGTTCGCTGGTCAAGCACCTCGCGATGCGGCGCACCCTGTTCGTGTTCCCCAGCGAGTCGCTGCCGTTCGTCCAGGCCGGTGCCAGTAACCGGGTCGCCGACACAGAGCGGCGGCGCCTGATCCGGGAGGTGGAGAAGGCAGGCCTGTTCGAGGACGGGGCGGGCTGGCTCGGGGCGGCCGAGGATGCGGTCCTCGACGCGCTGGAGGGCAGCGCGCCGATGGCGTACACGTCGCTGCGTGATCAGATCCCGCTGTTGAAGGGTTCGATGACCTACGGCGAGGGCCGGAGCTGGGGCGGACAGGTGTCGGTCGGTCCCCGGGTGCTGACGGTGCTGTCGGCGGAGGGCCGGATCGTGCGGGCGACCAATGACGGACCCTGGAGGGCGTCGCGGAACCGCTGGGCGACAAGCGAATCCTGGCTGGGCATGCCGATCGATCGCCGCACCGAGACGGAAGGCGCGTCCTGGCTGATCGAGGCGTGGTTGCGTGCGTTCGGCCCCGGCACCGAGGCCGACCTCAAGTGGTGGCTCGGGTCGACGGTGTCCATCGTGCGGAAGGCGTTGTCGGAGTTGGACGTCGTCGCGGTCGACCTGGAGGGCCGGACCGGCTACCTGATGGCCGACGACCAGGAACACGACGATCCCGTCGAACCGTGGGCGGCACTGCTGCCCGCCCTTGACCCCACCACGATGGGCTGGCGGGACCGGGACTGGTACCTCGGGCCGCACAAGGACCTGCTGTTCGACACCAGCGGGAACGCAGGCCCGACGGCGTGGTGGGACGGACGGATAGTCGGGGGCTGGTGGCAGGACGAGGCCGGGCAGGTGGTGGTACACCTGCTCGAGGACGTCGGTGCCGAGGCGCGATGCGCGTTCGACGACGAGGCGGCGAAGCTGACGGCCTGGCTCGAGGGTGAGAAGGTGCTCCCCCGCTTTCCCTCGCCACTGGCGAAGCTGCGCGCCTGACCGTTCGCCCTGATGGCGCGAACGGGCGGTTATCGGATCATCGGCCGAGTGGGTCGCCCGAGAACCGCCGGTTCGTGCCCCGGCGTGGAGCCCGCCGGCCGCTACGGTGACTGGGTGACGAGAGCCGACGACGTCGAGCGGGATCAGCGGAACAAGCCGCCGGGCCCGATCGTGCTGGCCATGACGGTTCTCCCGATTGCGGTGCTGCTCTGCATCCAATACGACTGGCAGCCCGCCCGCTACGGGAATCTGACCGGTGCTGACGCCTTCCTATACGGCGTCCCGGCGCTGCTGGTCCTCGCGCTGACGGGGCTGATCTGGGCGATCCGCAGCCTGTACGTCGTCGGGGAGGACCGGCGGTGGTCTTGGTGGATCGTGGCGGCGCCGAGCGTAGTGGTCGCGGCCGTCGCCGTCGGGATGACCTGGCCACCACCGACGTTCGACGAGGCGCGCCCCGAGTTCGAACGCATCGCACGTCAGGTACTCGCCGAACCCGATACCCGGCTCGCGGACATCGAGATCGACGGCTTCGAGATCAGCTACGTTCGGAAGATCGCTGCGGATGAGGTCCAGTTCACCGATGCCGACGGGTTCGGGGCCTCCAGTGGGTGGGTATACGCGCCGAACCGGACGCCCAACGGATCCGACAGCAGGGAGTTCTCCTCGACTCATCTCGGCGGCCCCTGGTACGAGTTCACCTATACCTGGTGATGTCGCGGGTTCATATCTGCGACAACGGCTTTCGGGTGCCATTCCGTCGCCCTTGACCTGCACGTGCACTGCGAGTACGCATAGATGCGAGGCGTTTTCGACCCCCGCTACGCGAGTGCAGCCGAGTGGTGCACCCGGCGAGGGGTGTGCGCGCAGATCTGGTGAACGCAGGGTGCTGTCATGGCTGACGTCGACGTCGACTATTGCGTTGTCGGTGCGGGATTCGCGGGGCTGACGGCGGCGCTGCGGCTCAAACAAGGCGGCCAATCGGTGGCGCTGCTCGAGGCGAGGGACCGGGTCGGCGGGCGAACCTTCACAGAAGTGCGCGAGGACGGGTCGTGGATCGACCGTGGCGGTGCCTGGGTAGGGCCAGGTCAGGACCGGATCTACGCATTGATGGACGAGTTCGGTGTGCCGAGCTATAAGCAGTACACCGACGGCGAGGCCATGATGGTGGTCGGCGGCAAGCAGCACCGCTACGAGGGCACCATTCCGTTGACGATGAGCCCGTGGGTGACGGCGAATCTCGGTGCGGTCTTCCTGGAACTGGGTTCGATGTGTAAGACGATCCCGCTCAACGCCCCGTGGGAGGCGAAGAAGGCCGCCGAGTGGGACCGGATCAGCCTGGCCAAATGGCTGGACGACAACGTCCACTCAAGGCCGGCCCACGATCTCCTCGAGACGGCGATCGCCGGCTGCTACACCTCGGCAGCCTCGGAGGTCTCGCTGCTCTTCGTTCTGTACCAGATGGCGACGGGTGGAGGTCCGAGCTTCGTCCTGGGGGTCAAGGACGCGGCCGAGGACGAGCGACCGGTCGGCGGCATGGGCGCCGTCTACCGGCCGATGGCGGCCGAGATCGGGGACGCCCTCCATCTCGCGCAGCCTGTTCGCGATATCGAGCAGGACGGGAACGGCGTGACCGTTCGCTCCCAGAACATGACCGTGCGTGCCCGGCGGGCGATCGTCGCGGTGCCGCTCGCGATCGCGAGCCAGATCCTCTACGAGCCGATGCTGCCCGTCGACCGCTCCTTCCTGCACCAGCGGATGCCGAGCGGCGCGATCTTCAAGATCGCGGTCGTGTACGAGGAGCCGTTCTGGCGGGCCGATGGGCTGTCAGGTCAGTCGGCGGCACCGGGCTCCCCCGCCACCATCACCATCGACGCCTGCACGGACGCGGCCACGCCAGGGGTGCTGTGCGTCATCGTCGAGGGCCCGATTGCCCGCGAGATCGGGCGCCTCGGCGAGGCCGAACGCCGCAAGTCGGTCCTCGGCGAGCTCGCCGGGCGTTTCGGCGACAAGGCCGGCACACCGATCGACTACATCGAGCAGAACTGGTCCGTGGAGCGATACTCCGGCGGTGCCATGCTCAGCCACGCGCCGACCGGGGTGCTGACGGAGTTCGGCCACGCGCTCCGCGAGCCCTGCGGTCGCATCCACTGGGCGGGCACGGAGAGCTCGGCGCAGATGTGCGGCTGGGTGGACGGGGCCGTCCGCTCCGGTGAACGGGCCGCGCGCGAGGTGACCGAGCACGACGGGCTGATCCGGGGCTGACGATGTCCTCTTGCCCGCGCGGTCGGCCCATCAGTGACCGGCGGTCGCCCGCCTGAACTCGGTGTCGGCCCGACGCAAGACGGCATTGCAGGCGTTGCACGTGTACTGGGGTTCGAGCAGGTGCTCGCCTGCGTTGTGCACGATGGTCAGGCCGGATCGCCCGTCTTCGGACAGATGCCGCGCCGCCCACGCGTTGAGCGCGGCGAACACGGGAAAGAAGTCGAGGCTTTTTGGCGTGGTGCGGTATTCGTGCCGCCGTGCGCCATCCGTGATCGGCGTACGGACCAGCATTCCGTTGTCGACGAAGTAGGCGAGGCGGTCGGTCAGGGTGACCGGCGAGATCGACCCGAGCCGGTTCTGGAAGTCGCCGAACCGGCGGTTGCCCTCGAGTGCGGCGGCGAGCAGGAAGGTCGACCAGCGATCGGCGAGCACGCTGGTGGAGTCCATCCCCGGCGCGTCACCCTTCGCAGTGCGCCGAGATCGGCGGTCGGCGATGTCGACGAGGAGCGGCGCGTCGACCTCGGTCCGCACGTCGCGGGCGGTCACGCCGATCGCCGCGCAGGCGGCGCACCCGAAAATCGGCGTGATGAGGTGCCCGCACGGCAGGTGACGAAGGTGAGTGGTCGGCCGGTCGGGTGCCCACGGTGCCCAGTGGCGGTCCCAACTCCACAACGCGACGAAGACCAGCCACAGGTCGTCACCGAGGTCGGTGAGGCGGTACTCGTTGCGCGGCGGCGCGGTCGAGTACGGGTGCGCATCGAGGATTCCGTCCTCGATCAGGCGACCCAGACGATGCGAGAGGACTGCGTCCGAGATTCCCAGTTCGTCACGTAGTTGCGAAAAGCGCTCGGCGCCGTCGAAGACCGCCCGGATGATCTGCAGATTCCATCGGTCACCCGCGATCAGCAGGGCGTGCCCCAGCGCGGACGATGCCGGGTGCGTCGGGACTGGGGACATGCCGTCAATCATCGCAAACAGCATGTGGCCGGGAACCGCGGCGCTCCGGTTCCATTCCCGGACCTTCGGCTTCTCATTGAGAAGTGATATCGGCATACAGCACCCATTTCATAGGGGTATGTCCGCGTTCCCTACGTCCAACTGTTGTACCGCTGGTTGATTCACTGTTGAGCCCAGTCGTGGGAGCAACTATGGATCTTGTAGTAACGGTAGGCCGTGGCTAACCTGAGATGTGACAACAAGGAGGAAAGATGACGAACCCCGTTTACGTGCTCGGAGGAGCTCAGACCGACTTCGCCAGGAACTGGTCGAAGGAGGGCCTCGGCCTGGTCGACATGTTTGCCGAGACCGTGCCTGCCGCCCTGGCCGACGCTCGAGTCGACGACCGTGAGGTCGGTGTCATTCACGTGAGCAACCTCGCTGGAGAGCTCTTCGCGGGCCAGGCGCAGCTCGGCGGCATGGTGGTTGCGGCCGTCCCGGGCCTCGACGGCCTGCCGAGCACACGGCACGAGGCGGCGTGTGCCTCGGGGAGCACCGCGATCCTCGCCGCGAGCGCGGATATCGAGTCGGGTCGGTACGACGTGGCGCTCGTGGTCGGGGTCGAGCTGATGCGCAACGTGTCCGCGCAGACTGCCGCCGAGTACCTGGGTACCGCGGCGTGGGCGGGGCGGGAGGCGCTGGGCGTGAAGTACCCGTGGCCCGCGCTCTTCGCCGACATCGCACAGGAGTACGCACGGCGCTATGGCCTCGACCACGCACATCTCGGTCGTTTCGCCGAGATCGCTTTCGGCAATGGATCGCGCAATGGTCTTGCGCAGACCAGGGACTGGGACTTCCCGGCGGGGTCGTTCGACGAGAACGGCGAGGTGAACCCGATTGTGGAGGGGATGCTCCGCAAGACCGACTGCGGGCGCATCACCGACGGAGGTGCAGCCGTGGTGCTGGCCGGGCCGAAGTTTGCGCAGGCGTGGGCGCAACGGACCGGAGCCGACCTGGACCAGGAGGCCACCATCGCCGGATTCGGCCACCGTACGGCGACCCTGCTGCTCGCGGACAAGCTCGCCCAGAGCGCCGACCGAGACTACCTCTTCCCACACCTGCGCGGAGCCGTCGAGGATGCGTACCGGCGCGCGGGACTGGATGGGGTCGCCGACCTGGATGTCGCCGAGATCCACGACTGCTTCACCATCAACGGGCTGGTCACGCTCGAGCACATCGGACTGGCGGACCCGGGCAAGGGCGGCGAGGTGGTGATGGACGGTTCGATCGAGCGCGGCGGCCGGCTGCCGGTGAACCCCAGCGGTGGGCTGATGTCGCAGGGGCACCCGGTGGGTGCCACTGGCGTCCGCATGGTGCTCGATTCCGCTCGCCAGGTCACCGGCCGGGCGGGGGACCATCAGGTCGACAACGCCAGGCGCGCCCTCACCGTCAACATCGGTGGTTCGTTCACGACCGCGGTGGCCACGGTCGTGGTCCGGGGAAGCGGAGCGTAGCCACGCAGACGACGAAGGTCTCCCGGGCGGAGCGGCTCTCGGACCGCCCCGCACCGGGAGACCTCCGTTCTTCTACGCGCGGGCCTCGATGAGCTGATCGGCGCGCACCCAGGTGGCATGGAAGCCGGAGGGAACCCGGCGCGGCAGCAGCACCCGCGCGATCGGTCCCGCCGCGACGTCCTCGGCATCGAAGATGTTGATCTCGCCCTTGTCCTCGGCCTCGTCGTTGACGAAGCAGACCAGGTAGCCGTCGGTCTCACCCGTCGATCCGTCGCGCGGGGCGAATGGTGCCTCCGAACCCCAACGCCCGGAACCGAATTTGTGCTCTTCCTTGATGCCAGTCTGTGAGTCGAACCGCACGAGCCCGTCGAAGAGCAGCGTCGGCTCGTTGCCGAGGCTCATGCTGTACGAGTACCGATGCGAGCGGCCCATGACACGCGAATCCACGCTGGGGAATTCGATGTTGGCATTGTCGAGCTCGGTCTCGATGGTGGTGCCGGTGCGAAGGTTGAAGCGGTACCGGTAGAGCTGGGCGTCGAGCCGCATGTACGCGAGCATGTTGGACAGCGGCGAAGCGAAAGTCGTCTGGTGCTGAGGGTTCTTCACCCGGCACACGTCCATGATGATCTCGTCGCCCTCTTCCCACGAATTCACGACGTGGTAGATGTAGCAGGGCTTCACCTCGAACCAGCGCACCTCGCTGCCGTTGCCGTGCCGGGGAATGACCGCGAATCGAGCGGGAAGCTCCTGATCGTAGAAGATCCGGTACTTGCCTGCCCGGCGCGCATCGTGATCCTGCACCAGCGGCAGGTCCATGAGGATCGAGTAGTTCTCGGTGATCCCGATGTCGTGCGGGAGTCGTGGACCCGGCAGATCGATCTGCGTGAGGTGCGTCTGACGACCGTCGGCGCCGATGATGCCGTAACGGAGGAAGTCCTGGTCGGGGCCGTAGTCGAACCAGATCAGTTCGCCGGTGGCCTCGTCGACCTTGGGGTGGGCCATCATGTCGCCGGCAAAGGTGCCCAGGAAGTCCTGTGCACCAAGCGTTTCCAGGGACAGTGGGTCCACGGCGTAGGGTGTTCCGCAGAGGTACCAGGTCGCCAGGACCTGGCCGCGGTGGTAGATGACGTCGGTATTGGCGGAATCCTTGATCCCGAGGCCGTGTCCGTTCCCCCACGGATTGTCCTGCGGGTTCTCCATCAGACCGGTCCACAGGGCACGGCCCGCCTCGGACTCGTCCTGGAAGGCCTTGGTCTGGACGTACCGATTGCGGTACCGCACCTTGCCGTTCTCGAAATGTGCGGCATGGATCATGCCGTCGCCGTCGAACATGTGATAGCGGCCCGGTGCCTCGAACTGCCGGTTCGGGCCGTTGCGGAGGTACACACCGTTGAGGTCCTTGGGGATCTCACCGATGACGGTGAGATCGTCGAGGGTGAGTTCGTCGTGGACCGGCGCGAACACCCCGAGGGTGTACGGATTGTCGTCGGTGGCGTCGACCGGGCGAGCGACGGCGATGGGGTCGCCGTTCGCGCGGGGCTGGGTGGAAGTCATGCCTGCTCCGTTTCGGTGTTGCTGTGTTCTGATCGCGAAGTTGAATGTTGTTGCGATGCTGAGGGGTACAGCACCATCTGGGTGCAGCGGAAGAGGGCGATCGCCCTCCCGGCGCCGTCGCGGACGGTGGCGTCCCACAGCTGGGTTCGCCGCCCACTGTGGACGAGCGTCGCGTCCACGCTGACCGTCCCGGACCGCGCGGTGCCGAGATAGTTCGTCTTGAGTTCGAGTGTGGTGAATCCAGATGCCTCGGCGGGCAGCGCCAGCCGTGCGCCGACACCGCACACCGTGTCGGCCAGTGCCACGACGGTGGCCGCGTGCAGATATCCGTTCGGTGCCAGCAGCTCCTCGCGAACCTGCAGTTCGCCGGTGACCTCCGACGCCGACGCCTCGAGGATGCGCATGCCGACCAGGCCAGGGAACCGCCCGTCCAGCATCGCCGTCATCTCGTCGGCGATGGGTCGGCCGGACCCGGTCGGTGTCTCGCGTGGCCTGCCGACCGGTGCACCGTCGCCATCCGGTGATGCCATGTCAGCCGACCTTCTCGACCGCGCCGCGAATGTCGCGCCGCTGCAGCTTTCCGATCGGGTTCCTGGGAAGCTCGTCGACCGTCACGATCCGTTCCGGCAGCTTGAACGACGCCACCTCCTTCGCGCGCAGGAAGTCCACGAGGTCCTCGAGTGCGACCCCGTCACTGTTGGCGGGAACAACTACCGCACAGCACTTCTCGCCGAGGACGTCATCGGGATACCCGACGATGGCCACATCGGCGACGGCGGGGTGGTCGATGAGAATCCCCTCGATCTCGGCAGGAGCGATGTTCATGCCTCCGCGGATGATGATCTCCTTGCTGCGGTCGACGAACTTGAGGTACTCGCCGTTGTCTCCGCACAGCTCGAAAATGTCTCCACTGCAGAGGTATCCGTCCTCGTCGAACGGGCTCGATGCTGCGGTTCCCTCCAGGTAGCCGGCGAAGATCGTCGGTCCCTTCAGCCTGAGCTCGCCGCGTCCGCCGACCGTAGTCACCTCCTCGCCCGTCGCCAGGTTCACCAGGCGCACCGAGGTGCGCTCGGCCACCCCGGTGGCCCACGACCTGTCCGGTGCGCCGTAGTTCGGCAGGTACTCCGCGCGGATCAGCGGGTCGGGCGTGTCCGACGGAGCGCCGAGCAGGCATACTCCCTCGTTCGAGCCGAAGAAGTTGAGCACCTCGACACCGAGCGAGTACTGCCAGTCGCGCACCACGCCGGGGGGCAGCGGGGCGCCACCCGAACCCACCCGGCGGAGCGCGGACAGGTCGTATGCGGTCCGAAGGTCCTCCCGCTGCAGCAGCATGGTGAGAATCGCGGGCGGCATGCTCGTGTGGGTGACGCGGTAGCGCTGGAGCTGATCGAGATAGACGGCCAGGTCCAGTGGGTGGTGGTGGACCACGTGACCGCCGCCGAGCAGCCACGGCAGCAGCGAGGTCGCGAACCCGGCCATGTTGACCATCGGGAACGGGTTGAGCATGACCGTTGCCTCGTCCGTTTCCAGTCCGTCCTGAACCGCCTGCCCGACCGCGATCCAGTCACCGTGACACCGGGGTACGCCCTTGGGCGCCGCCTCGGTGCCGCTGGTCCAGCAGATCGTGATGCAGTCGTTCACCGATCGGGGCAGCGCCGTATAGGCGCGACGCACGGCATCGAGCGATCCGTCGGTGGCGGGGGCCGCGTCCAGCGGCCGTCCTCCATCCGATGCGGGCGGGCCGAAGGTGAACACGGTGCGCAGGGAGGGCAACTCGCCGATCAGGCCGAGCGCCTCCTCGGACGGCGACCGGTCGCCGAAGCTGTTGACGGTGACAACCGCAACGGCCGCAGCGGATTCGACGATCCGCGTCAGTTCGTACCGTCGGTACGAGGCCGGCATCGGGGCCGCGATCGCTCCGAGGCGCCACAGGGCGAAGTAGGTCGCGGTCAGGGCGACGGAGTTGGGCATCAGCACGGCAACGACATCGCCTGGACCGATTCCCGACTCGTGCAGCTTCGCGGCCAGGTCGTCGACGCGTGCGTCCAACTCCTGCCATGTCAGTGACTCCGGCTCGATCCCGCACAGCGCGGGCAGATTCGTCGGATCGGTCACCGCCGGGGCGTCTCCGCGGCTTCGCACCTGGCCGTCGAGGAGGTCCAGCACGGTCAGCGGCGACCACCACTGGTGTTCGAGGTAGTCGTCGACACGGCTGTCGGGATGGCACGGGCGTAAGCGGTTGGCGGTGTGGCCTGCCGAGATGGCGTTCATGGCGTCCTTTCGTGCAGTGGTCTGGGGGCAGTGGGTCAGCGGAGTCGGCGAACGACGACGGCGGCACCGAGCCCGAGCGCTGCCGGGATGGTGACCAGGGCGTACTCGCCGTCGATGCGGGTGAGCTGATCCAGGGCGTTGACGAGGAGGGCTCCACCACCCGCGCCCAGTGGGTGGCCGGTGGCGAGCGATCCGCCGAGCGGGTTGACCCTGGTCGGATCGAGCCCCAGCTCGCGGGTCATCACCAGGGCGGATGCGGCAAAGGATTCGTTCGCCTCGATCACGTCGAGCTGCCCGGCGGTGATCCCCGCGTTCTCGAGGGCACGCCTGGAGGCGACGACGGATGCCGTCAGCAGCGGTGAGCGCACGGCGGCCTGGGCGACGCCAACCACCTCCGCGATCGGTTCGCGGCCGATCCGATCGCGCGCGGCGGAGGAACCGAAGACCGCCATCGCCGCACCGTCCGCCATCTGCGGGGCGGTGGCGGCGGTGTGCAGCCCGCCATCCGGACGCCGGACGGCGGGCAGACGCATCGCCACCCTGCTCCACGACGGATCCTCCCCGAAGAGGGTGGCGAGTTCGGCGAGTGACTCGAGACTGATGTCCGGTCGGGGTCCCTCGTCCGACTCGAGGATCGTGGTGGCGCCCGAGCGGACCGGAATCACGGACCGGGACGCCGGGGCCGCGGCGGCGCGGCGATGCGAGGTCACCGCGTAGGCGTCGAGATCCGTTCGTGTCAAACCGTATTCGGCTGCGGTGAGGTCGGCGGAGACCCCGATGGTCACGTAGCCCGTGCGGTCGCCGAGCTCCTCGTCGGAGACGAAGGCCGGCCTGTCCGAGAGCATCGGTACCCGCGACATCGACTCGACGCCGCCGGCGACGACGACATCGGCGATGCCGGAGGCCACCTTGGCCGAGGCGGACTCGATCGCGTCGAGCCCCGAGCAGCACAGTCGGGAGACCACCCCGGCGCCGACCTGGTCCGGCCAGCCCGCCCAGAGCACAGCGGCACGCGCAACATCGCCGCCCTGGTCGCCGACAGCCGTACTGGTGCCGACGATGACATCGTCGACCGTGTCGGCGGGGAGTCCGCGTTCCTGCAGGGCGGACAGCAGTTGGGCGAGGAGTTCGTGTGAGGGTACGTCGGCGAACGTGCCGCCCTGGCGCCGGACCCGCGCCTTCGGGGTACGAACCGCGTCGTAGATGTAGACGCCGGATGTGAACTGGGACATGGTTACTCCCCTTCGATCTGGCGACGATCCTGGACGATGCGGAATCGCCCGGCGATGAAGGACTCGTCGGTGAGGGTCGCATTGCCGGCAGGGTTGAGGCCGGTGACGTGGTAGTCGCTGTAGGCGGCCGCGAACTGCATGGGCATCGAGGACACCAGGTTCGCCGAGAGGGAGGCCCCGGCGTCGGCGTATGCGTCGGCCACCTCGTCGATGATGGCGTCGTCGGTGCAGTAGAGGTACGAGCTGATAGCGCCGTGACTGCGGACGCTCGCGGTCGCGTGCTCCACCGCGGAGGCGGTGTCGGCGGCGTCGACGAGGAACGCGACCGGACCGAACTGTTCGCCCTCGGGAAGGGTGTCTCCCCGGCGTGGGTCGACCCGGATGACCAGCGGGGTCGCCGCCCGGGCCTGGGGGTAGTCCGGGTGCGCGTACGGCAGCGGCCTGCGGACCAGGGTCCCGCTCGCCTCGGCCGCGTCGGCGAGCGCGGTGATCGAGTGCAGCGTCGCGTCGGACTGCAGCGCGCCGCAGACGGCACCGGCGCGGCGAGGTGCGCCTGCCAGATCGTCGATCGCCGCGAGGAGTGCGGTGATGACGTCGTCTCGTGCGATCACACCCTGGTCCGTGCGCACACCGGCGTCCGGGATGTAGATGTTCTGCGGAGTGGTGCACATCTGACCACTGAAGAGCGAGAGACCCCCGGCGAGCGTGCGCATGGCTGCTGACAAGTCGGAAACGGAGTCCAGGACAACGGTGTTGACGCCCGCGGTCTCGGTGAACACCAGGGTGTTCGGGAGGTTTCGTTCCAGCCACGACCCGAACGTTGGGCTGCCGGTGAAGTCGACGATCCGCACCTCGGGGCTGGTCGCCAGCTGCCCCGCGACCGGGGCGTCCACGGTGTCGACGACCAACTGAACGGCGTCGGCAGGCAGCTGTGCCTCGGTCAGCACCTCACGCATCACGCCCACCGCGAGCGCGGTCGCGAGCACCGAGCGCGGGTGCGGCTTGACGAGAACCGGATTTCCCGTCGCCAGGTTCGCGAGGATCGCCGGGTAGGCGTTCCAGGCGGGGAACGAGGCGCAGGCGACGACGAGTGCGGTGCCGAGCGGGCGGGCGCGGAATCGCTTCCGCAGGGTCACGTCCGACTTGCCGAATCGCTGCTGCCACGTCACGTGTCCGGGTACCCGGGTCATGGCCGACCAGGCCATCGCCACGGCCTCGAGGCCGCGGTCGAGTGCATTGGTCCCGCTTCCGCTGCAGGCCATGTTGAGGCTCTGTCCGGTGGTGTGGGAGGTGACGGCCGCGAACTCCTGGCCGCGCTGGTGGATCCGGTGCAGTGCCTCCAGGCACACACCGATCCGGCGTTCGACGTCGGCGTCGCGGAGGGCGGTGGCCGCGGCGGCCGCACCCACGAGCGCCTCGTCCACGGAGGGTGCGCTGTAGCTGACGTTGAGCGCCTTCGCGGTGTACGGCGAGACCTCGTCGGCGGTGATCACCGAGCCTGTGGGAGACGAAAGCGTCAGGGTGGCACCGTCGTAGGCGCCGAGGATGGCGTCGGCCTGCGCGGCGTCGGGCGGGGTGATGGGCGCATACCCGGTCCACGCGGTGCGGGTGCGGTTGGCCTCTGCCGCTGCCTGCAGCAGTTCGAGGTGGGTTTCGAAGAACATGGGCGCTCGTTCCTGTGTCAACAGATTTGTGGCGAGATCAGTCAGTCATCGGGGTGGGTGGGGTGTGCGGACGAGGGGCGGTCGTCCGCTTTGACCGATATAACTACTGTTATTGAAGTGAACCAGGACACACAGCGGGTTGTCAACGGTCGACGATGTCGGGCCGTTCGAGGGTGAGAGTGCGTCGGGCTAGCGCGGGAGCCGAGCGCCGAACGGAAACGGCTCGAAGCGCACGGAGGTGCGTTCCAGCCTGGCCTCGCAGCCGCGGCAGCGCAGCGCCGGGAGCAACCAGGAGCCACACTCGGGGTGGCGGATCTTCGGACCGAGCGGGAGGGCGCCGGGATGCGCGACCTCTGTCCACGACAACAGGAAGGCGAAAATCGGGAACAATCCCCTGCCGCGCGGGGTCAGCAGGTACTCGCGGCCGCCGCCGTGTTCGCTCCGGGTGAGTATCTGCACCTCGGACAGCCGTCCCAGCCGCTCGGTGAGGGTCGTCGGCGAGATGCTCAGGATCGACTGGAACTCGCCGAAGCGGCGAACCCCCGACAGCGCCAAGCCCGTGACCATGGCGCTCCAGCGGTCGCCGATCGCCTCCATGACCTCGGTGAACTGCAGGTCGGCCCGGCTCACCGAGGGGGCAGTGCGCGTCGACCGCCTTCGCCCGCCCCGTGCCACGAGGACCAGCGATTCGCGGTCCAGTTCGAGCTGTGCATCCCGCGCGCCGATGGCGCCGTCGCACTGCCTGCACATCATCGCCGGTGGCCCCCGGTGGCCGCAGTCGATGTGCACCAACTCGGGTTGCAGCAGCCCTTCCGGGGACCATTCGCGCTGCCATGCCCACACACTGGCCAGGATCTCCCAGGTCGCCAGGCCGAGCTCGGTCAGCAGGTAGTCGTGGCGGTCGCCGCCGTTCGACTGCGGCCTGCGTTCCATCAATCCCGCCTCGACCAGCGCGTTCAGTCGTGCAGTCAGCATGGCGGGCGGAGCGCCGGTTCGGTCGATCCACTGGCTGAAGCGGCGCACGTGATCGACGAAGACCTCGCGCAGGATGGCAAGTGTCAGCCGGTCGCCGAGCAGGTCGATCGTCTGGGCGACCGGACTAGGAGGTGCGGCGGCGCCGGGTTCGGCCACGTCACCCACCTTCCCGTACTGCCTGCGACGATCGCGTCCCGCAGATCGCTTGTTCAGGCCTCCAACACAATAGCGATGCCCTGTCCCACGCCGATGCACGCAGCCGCGACCCCGATGCCCCCGCCGAGTCGGCGGAGATGGCGCAGGCAGTCGACCACCATCCGAGCCGCCGACGCACCGATCGGATGACCGAGGGCGATGGCGCCGCCGAAGGGGTTGACGCGATCGGCCGGGATGCCAGGGAGCTCACGCAGGCAGGACAGGACCATCGCGGCGAACGCCTCGTTGAGCTCGAGCACTCGAACGTCGGCGAGCTCGAGACCCGCGCGGTCAAGGGCCTTTGCGATCGCGGCGACGGGCGCCAGCGCGAACTTGTCGGGTTCGGCGCCGACGACCGCCGAGGCCAGCACCCGGCCGAGCGGTTCGACACCGAGTTCGTCGGCGACGGCTCCGGTGCCGACCAGCGCCGCGACCGCTCCGTCGCTGATCGGGGACGAGTTCCCGGCGGTGACGCTGCCGCCGCTCGAGAAGGCCGGCCGCAGGGCGGCCAGGGTGGCCGCGTCGGTCTCGCGGATCGGTTCGTCGCGGTCGAGGGTCGGGTGCGGCGTGACGAAGCCGTCGTGCACGCCGTCGGTCCACGCCCTGGCGGCCAGTTCGTGGGACCGCAGCGCCCATTCGTCCTGCTCGAGGCGGCCGACGCCCAGCTGCTCCGCCACCAGTTCCGCCGATCTGCCGAGCGTCTCGACCCAGGCCGCGGGGAATCGGGGGTTCGGCATCCGCCACCCGACCGTGGTGGGGATCAGCTCCATCGATCGGGGGAACGCGGAGTCCACGGGCGGGAGCACGTAGGGCGCGCGGCTCATGCTCTCCGAGCCGCCCGCAATCGTGATCTCGGCGTCGCCGACCGCGACGCGCCTGACCGCGGACAACACCGCCTCGGCGCCGGAGCCACACAGACGGTTGACCGACACCCCGGGAATCGTGTGCGGAAGCCCCGCCAGCAGCAGCGCCATCCGGGCCACGTTGCGGTTGTCCTCGCCCGCGCCGTTGGAATTTCCCCAGACGACGTCGTCGATGCGGCCTGGATCGAGCGCGGGGTGCCTGCGGACCAGGTCGGCGATCGGAAGGGCGGCCAGGTCGTCGGCCCTGACGCGCGAGAGCGCCCCGCGGGCCGCCCCGAACGGGGTTCGGACGGCATCGATCACCCACGGCGCGCGACGGTCCGACGGGGAAAGGCTCTGGGTCATGGGGACTCCTCCTGTGCGGTCGGGGTGCGGCCCTTGCGGAAACTCGCCCGCCTGTTGTCTACTTCAATAACTGTAGCGAATGGAAGGAGCCTCATGTCGATAGCCGACGTGCTTCGTACCGCGGCCGATCGGTACGGGCCCGCGATCGCGATCGAGGACAGCTGCAAGTCTCGAACGTTCACCGAACTGTCCGACCGGGCGCACGCGCTGGCCGGAGCCCTCGATGACCTCGGGCTCGCCATGGGGGGCCGGGTCGTCGTCCTGCTCGGCAACGTCGTAGAGGCGGTCGAGGTCGATCTCGCGCTGTCGATCGGCGGCTTCGTCCGGGTCGCGCTCAATCCGCGTGTCGGGCCGATGGATTGGGAACGCGTCGTGCACGACTGCGCGCCGGCTGCGCTGATCGTCGACCCTCGGATCGAGGGCGCGGCCGAGTTCGCCGCCCGGACGCTCACCCCGACAGTGATCACCGTCGACGGGACCACGTCGACCGGGCCGTCGCTCGACGAGTTGGCGACGGGTGCCGCACGCCACGCTGCGATGCCTACGCCCGAGCCGGATTCGCTGTGCGCGCTGCACTATTCGTCCGGGACAACCGGGGTCCCGAAGGGCGCCCAACGGACCCACGCGAACCGGCTGGCTTCGCTGGGCGCGATGCGCGATCACGTGCTCGCAGGCACCCTCGACGGCGCCGAGCCGGCGGTGTTCCTGCATGCGGGCCCCGTCATTCACACCAGCGGGCTCTTCGTGTTGCCGTTCCTCGAGGCCGGCGGACGCCAGGTGCTGCTCGATCACATCGGTCCGGCGGGTCTGATCGACGCCGTCGAGGCCCACGCCGCGACGCACACCGCGCTGGTGCCCACGGTCATCGCCCGGCTGCTGGACTTCGACGACGACCGACTGTCGGTGATGCGGCGCATGCGCATGCTCGCGTATGCGGGCGCACCGATGCCGGTCGAGCACCTCCGGCAGGCATACCACCGCATCACGCCCAATCTCGTTCAGTACTACGGGATGGTCGAGGCGATCCCGCCGCTGACCGTGCTGACCGCGGCGGACCACCGGCGCGGCGTACTCGAGAACCCCGACCTGCTCGGATCGGTGGGGCGGGCCTGCCCGGAGGCGGACATTGTCATCCGCGATCTCGGTGATGCCGTCCCCGACGGGGAGGTCGGCGAGCTCGTGGTCGCAGGCCCCGCGGTCAGCCCGGGATATCACAATGCGGGCACGCGAACAGATCTGGGCAAGAGTCATGTCGACGGCGAGCTCTACTCGGGCGACCTCGGTTACCGCGACCAAGACGGCTACATCCACCTGACCGGCCGCAGCAAGGACATGATCATCACCGGCGGATACAACGTCTATCCCCGCGAGGTGGAGGAGGCGATCTCCGCGATCCCCGGGGTCGACGATGTCGTGGTCGTCGGGCTGCCCGACGAGGTGTGGGGGCAACGCATCGTCGCCGCGTACACATCGGCGGCCGACGCGGGGGTCGACGACGACATCGTCCTGGCGGAGAGCCGCAGCCGACTGCCCGACTACAAACGCCCCAAGGCCGCGCACTGCGTCGACCGTCTTCCGTTGACCGCGCTGGGCAAGGTGGACCGGGCGGCGGCCGCCGAGCTTCTCGGTGCCCTCGTCCGTGCCGCATCGTGAACTCACGCAAACACTTACACCGACAGCTCCCGATAGAGGAAACATCATGACCGACTCTTTCCTGTCCACCCTGCGCCTGCCGGTCGTCGCGGCACCGATGTTCCTGGTGTCCGGCCCGGAGCTCGTCACCGCAGCCTGCACCGCAGGCATCGTCGGCTCCTTCCCGACGCAGAACTGCCGCACCGCGGCGGACCTCGACACGTGGATGGGGTCGATCACCGATCAGCTCCGCGCGGCCGAGGCCGCCTCGGTCCCCGTCGCCCCGTGGGCGGCAAACGTGATCACGCACAGCAGCAACGCCCGCCTCGAAGACGACCTGCGCCTCATCGCCGAATACAAGCCGCAGATCGTCATCACCGCCCTGGGGTCCCCGAAGCCCGTGATGGACACCGTCAAGGGGTACGGCGGCACGGTGATCGCCGACGTCGTGAACCTTCGCCTCGCACACAAGGCCGCAGACGCGGGCGTGGACGGCATGGCCTGCGTGTCGGCGGGCGCAGGCGGACACACGGGTCACCTGTCGCCTTTCGCGTTCACCTCTGCCGTGCGCGAGTTCTTCGACGGGATGATCATCATCGGGGGCGGCATCAGCGACGGTCACGGTGTCGCGGGTGCGATCACCGCAGGCGCCGACCTGGTCTACATGGGTACCCGGTTCCTGGCGGCCGCGGAGAGCATGGCCGCGGACGGGTACAAGCAGATGGTCGTCGACCACGGTCCCGACGACCTCGTGGTCAGCTCCGCGATCACCGGCACCCCGGCTTCCTGGCTCAAGCCCAGCCTCGTCGCCTGCGGGCTCGATCCCGACAATCTGACGCCGCCGACCGGGGAGAAGAACTACACCGCCGGTACGGAATCGATGAAGCGATGGAAGGACGTCTGGGCTGCCGGCCAGGGGCTCCAGCCCATCCGGGCGATCGAACCGGTGAGCACGATCGTCGAGAGCATCGAAAAGGAGTACGTCGAGGCGTTGCAGCGGTCTAGTCGGTTGATCGCGACCGCGGTGCGTTGAGGCCCGCGGCGCGCCCGCGCCGCCGACATGTCGCACGCCGTGGCTACGGTTGACCGGTGACCGCCAAGGCCCGCCGCAAGACCAGCCGCCAGTCGACGAAGTCCGACTCCCCCGCCGCCGGTGCGGGGGAACGTATCTGGGTGCTCGAGGTGCCGTTCCGGGCGCCCGCCCCCGGCGCGAAGTACTACGGCGGAATCAAAGCCCACGCCTACGTCGGGTCGAGCCTGCCCGAGGAGCTCCGTCCCTACGCGGCGAAGCCGTACTCGTACCAGCAGTGGGTCGAGGACGAGCTGAACGGCACCAGGGGCCCGTCCGCGGAGGCCGCCAGGAAGGAGTTGCGACCCGAACAGATCGAGGGGGCCGCCGCGATCGCCCGGGCGGCCGAGGCGAACTCCCGGGGCTTCTGCCTCTCGGACGACCCTGGCCTTGGCAAGACGCTCAGCGCGATCGCCGGCGCGAAGGCAGTTGCTCAACAGCGCGGTGGCGAGGCGATTCTCGTCACCGTGGACCGTCCCACTTCGATCACCATCCCACACTGGCGTGCGTCGATCGCGGCCGTCGGGGACGGCGGATACCGGTGGCTGATCATCTCCCCCGACCAACTCAAGAAGCTCATCGCCCGCAACGGCAGGCCGAGGTACCGGTTCGATGTCGTCGTCAACGACGAGGCGCACAATTTCCGACACGACTCGCAGCGCACCGACTACCAGCGTCGGGTGACCCGGCACCTCGACCCGCCCGAGAAGGCGCCGTTCGTGATCTCGCTGACCGCGACCCTCGGGCACCACCCCGGCGAGTGGCGCTACCTGTCGTCGCTGCTGGCGCAGGTGCACCGCGAGCCGCCGCAACGGTGGGACGAGCTCGGCGCCCGGCTGGTCGAGCTCGGGGTGCCGCTGGAGCGGTACATGGGCCGCTGGCAGTGGACGGCGGAGGCGAAGGCGTCCGGTCGGGTCCAGGCCGATGCCGTCGCCCTGGTGCGCGACGCGATGACCTCCGCCGAACCGCCGGTGATGCTGCACCGCGACGCGCCATGGGGCCAGGCCCCGATCGACGGGCTCGGCGTCGACCTGACCTTCGAGCAGCGGCGGCAGTACGAGATGGAGTGGGGCGACTACCGGCGCGAGATGCAGCTCGCACGAACCGGTTCCGACACCGCTCGCGGGCGGGCGGCGCTGATCCGGTTCCGGCAGAAGGCCGGGATGATCCGTGCGCCGCACACCGGGGACCTGGTGGCGGCGACCGTGGAACGCGGTTACCAGTGCCTGGTCGCGACGGAGATGGTGAGCACCGGCGCGGAGCCGGTGGCCGACCTGCTCGAGGATCGCGGCATCGCGGTGTCCCGGATCTTCGGCGGCCGCCGCGACGCCGAGAACGAGCGGCTGCGGTTCCAGCGCGGTGAGACCAGGGTGGTCGTGTTCAACACGACCTCCGCGATCAGCCTGCACGCCGCCGAGCACCTCGCCGACGGGAGTCGCGCCACCGCCACCCCGCGGATCGGGTTCTTTCACCAGCCCCGGTATTCCGGCATCGCCGCCCGGCAGACCATCGGTCGCGGGCACCGCGACTATCAGGTCTGCCCGTGGTCGCTGCTCTACGCCACCGACACGGTCGAGGAGTCCGCGGCCACCACGATGGTCGACCGGCTGATGGTCACCTCGGCCAGTGTCGACGGCGACACCAGTGCGTTGGCGTCGATCGCCCGGATGTTCAACGCCGACTGGATCGACGAGCGGGCCTTCGATTGAGTTGACGTGCGCGATCCGGGTCCCGCTCAGCGGGACAAATCGGTTCGGTGGTCGGGGCACGGCACCTAGCCTCCGATTCGGACGAACCTGGACGCAGCCATCGGCTCGGGGGATATCTTCGGCAACTGGGTGTCGCTCGGTGCATGCCCATTGACCGATTCGGCATCTGGCCGCATCGCATCGGATCTTCTGTTCGAAGGGAATTTCATGGCGACCTACGTCATCACCGGCTGTGCCTCCGGCATCGGCGCGGCCACCAAGGCGCGGCTGGAATCCGACGGCCACCGCGTCATCGGCGTCGATCTGCACAACGCGGACGTCAACGTCGACCTGAGCACGGCCGACGGGCGCCGCGACGCGATCGCGCAGGTGGCAGCGCTGGCCGACGGCAGCATCGACGGATACGTCCCGTTCGCCGGCCTGGCCGCCGCCGCGGGCCGCCCCGCGAATCTGCTGATCGCGGTCAACTACTTCGGCGCCATCGAACTCCTCGAGGGCCTGCGCCCGCTGTTGGCCGCGGGCAAGAACCCGTCCGTGGTGCTGGTCAGCTCCAACTCCACCACCAGCCAACCGAACTGGCCGACCGATCTCGCCGACGCCTGCCTGGCAGGCGACGAATCGGGCGCCAACGCTGTCGCCGCGACATTCGGGGAGTGGGCCGCCATCCAGGCGTACCCGGCCACCAAGGCCGCGTTGGCCTACTATGCCCGGACGAAGTCCGCCGAGTACATCGCGCAGGGCATCCGACTCAACGCGATCGCGCCCGGCCTGATCGACACCCCGATGACCCAGGAGGGGCGCAAGGACCCGCTGGTCGGCGCGGGCATGGAGCATTTCCTGTCCACCATCCCCGCCGGGCGCGGCGGCAAGCCCGAGGAGGTGGCCGCTCTGGTGGCGTTCCTGCTCGGCCCCGAGGCCAGCTACTTCGTCGGGTCCGTCGTGTTCGTCGACGGTGGCACCGATGCCGCGGCCCGCGGCAAGGACTGGCCGAAGGTGTGGGACCTGAGCTAACCGGTCCTCGAGGGCCGGAAAAGGCGCAGGTCGGCGGCGGCGCCCGCGAGAACTAGACTGGCGGGTGGCCGCCCTGTCGCGGTCACCACCGGAAGGACCACAATCACACACTCTGCTGCCCCGAATGACATCTACTTCGTTCCCCCGGAGCAGGAGACGAGCGACGCCGTGCGGGACGCGTCCGCGGCAGCCGAGGCGCGGCTGCGCGATCGCCCCGAGGTCGTCCGGTTCAAGGGCCGCTTCGCGCTCTCGATCACCACGACGACCCCACACGAGGCCGTGGTGGAGGACCTGCTGTTCATCCGCGACACCCTTGACGCCGCCGGCATCGAATACCTGCTGGTGCGGGGCAACGACGAGCGCCCGGTGATCGCCGTCAACTGGGCCGACCGCAAGATCCTGCGCGCGGCTCTCGTCGCGGCGTGCGAGGACCTCCCGTTCTACTCGAAGACCGTCGATGCCAAACGCAGCCCGGCGGTCCTTGTGGCCGACGGCACGCTGTCGACCACGTCGAAGGCCCGCATCTTCCGGTTGTTCCGGCCGCGGGTCGAGCTGGCGAGCGGACTGAACTACGGGGCGTCGACGGGCGTGCAGATCGAGCTGTGGTCGATATCGGACGACGAGATCGTGTTGCCCATCGAGAACTCGCTGACCCGACGAACAGTGCGCCCCGAAGAGGCCGTGCGGGGCACGGTCGAACGGTTCGGCAAGGTGTGGCCGACCATCGAGAACATGTTTGCCGACCACGCGTCGGACATCAACTTCGATGTGGACCTGGTGTTCTCGTGGGTGGACGGCTCATCCAAGGAATGGCAGGCGCAGCGCGCCAAGCGCATGCAGAACCACGTGGTCGGGGAGGGCGACGACTCCGAGGCCCGCTTCCGTCAGATCGACGAGTTGAAGTATGCGCTGCGGTCCGTCCACATGTATGCGCCGTGGATCCGGCGCATCTTCGTGGCCACCGATTCCGCCCGGCCCGCGTGGCTGGCCAACGACTCCCGGGTCACATTCATGCCGAGCGAGGAGTTCTTCGCCGACACGTCGGTGCTGCCCACCCACAACTCGCAGGCCGTGGAATGCCAGCTGCACCACATCCCCGGCCTTGCCGAGCACTTCCTGTACTCCAACGACGACATGTTCTTCGGCCGGCCGGTCGGACCCCAGATGTTCTTCTCCCCCGGCGGCGTCAGCATGTTCATCGAGGCGACAACGCGAATCGGATTGGGCCACAACGACGGGGAGCGCAGTGGGTTCGAGAACGCGGCGCGGGTCAACCGTCGGTTGCTGCAGGAGCGCTTCGGTCTGATGACCACCCGGCACCTCGAGCATGCGGCCACTCCGCTGCGCAAGAGCGTGATGGCCGAGATGGAGAAGGAGTTCCCCGACGAGTTCGCGGCCACGGCCGCAAGTACTTTCCGGGCGAGCTCCAACATTTCGGTCACCAACTCGCTGTATCACTACTACGCGTTGATGAGCGGACGCGCGGTGGCACAGACCGCGGCCCGGGTGAAGTACGTGGACACCACCATGAAATCCGGTCTCAAGGAAATGGATTCGCTGCTCGCCAAAAGATCGATGGACTTTTTCTGCCTCAACGACGGCAGCGCGCCCGAGATCGATCTCGAGCTGCGCACCGCGAAGGTGACGCAGTTCCTGGAGAACTACTTCCCCATCCCCGCACCCTGGGAGTCCTGAAGCGCTCTATACCCTTGGCTGTCTCACCGTCCCGGACGCGCGTGCGTCAGGTGGGACACCGATCCGGACCCCGGCCACTTCTTGAGCCCAACGCGATCGGGCGTGACCCGCTTCTTCACGAACTGGGCCTCGAGTTCCGGGTCGGCGGCGCCAGTGAACCGCCACAGCGTGGTGTCGGTCGTGCGTGGCGCCATCGCCCACGACTCGGCGCGGTACACCGCCCGAACAATGTTGTCCGCAAACACGATCACCGGAATGTTGACGGTCTCGCGAACAGCGTTCCCGGCCGCCCACGACTGACGTGCCATCGCGTAGATCTCATCCTGAGTCGCCCCCCGTTTCGCCGCTCCCTTCACCTCGACCAGGAAGCACGGCGTGGGTAGGTCCGGCACCGGTTCCGCCGCATACTGCAGCACCAGATCATCTACCGGTGCAGCCGTGAGCTCGAGAGTTTCGCCTGCGAGGTTGGTGAGGCCGGGAGTTTCGGTCTCCTGCTCGAGCAGGCCGAGCACGCCTGCGAGCGCCATGCGAACCCCGTCCGCGGCCCGATCGTCGTCGGTGGCCGTGATCTGATGCTGCACAATGTAGTGCTCCACCTCGTGGCCGGCGTCGTAGATGCTGCGAATACGCCTGATGCTCGCGGTGGTGACCTCGGGGCGGTCCGTCTCCTGGCCCTCGAGCAACTGACGACTCTCGGTCTCCTCCAGCGCCGCCCACACGTGGCCGAATACGCGGTTGCCGCGTCCACTCCCCACGTAGAAAACCGACCGGTTGCGTGGATCCAACAGCGCGTACACGTACACGCCCAACTGTTCGGCCACCCGCGCGGGCAGTGGTTTCGGGGCGGGACGAGTCTGATGAACCGTCGTCACGATCAGGCGCAGCGCCGCGAGCCTGAGGGCCACCGGGACACCGTGGCCGTCACCGTCGATCCGATCGAACAGCGCTGCCGATGCCGCCTGCACCGACGTGAACGTCCGCCCCACATTTCGCCCGAGGGCCGTGGCCACATCGGCGAACTGCGCCAGCCGCACCCGCGGATCCGGCGATGCGTCGGCCAGGTCGTTGGATGCGAGAAAGGTCTGGACCTCTGGCGAGGCAAGCCAGCGCGGTGTGATGTCGATCGGAACTGTCCAGACGGTAGCCATGCCCCGACTCTAGTGAACGTCGCCGTGAAAGTAGCTGGTCGCGCGCCGGCTACACCCGGTCGGCACTCACCGGCACCACCGGGAGTTCGCTGTCTGCGATCCGAACCCGGGCCGAGGCGAGTCGCCGCGCGGTCTCCCCTGCGGTGACGTACTCGCCGACGATGTCATGGCCGCCCATCGGGACGACGGAATGAACGATGGTGCCTGGGTAGACGTGCACCATGTTGTGGCCCTGGGCGCCGTCGCGTCCGCGCTGGGCTCCTGGCGGCACGGTGAGATCCTGCGTGTAGCAGGTGGCGGAGGCGACAGAGACGGGGATGCCGGCGAACGTCGCGGTCGTCGAGTAGTGAAGATGGCCTGCCAGGATGGCCCGCACATCGCTGCCGCGCAGTACCTCGGCGAGCCGCGTCTGGTCGCGCAACTCCACGAGCACCGCGAGATCCTGCACGCACGGAACCGGCGGGTGGTGCAGCGCCAGGATGGTGCCGTGTGGTGCAGGCGTCTCGAGTTCGGCTGCAAGCCAACGTAGTTGGGCCTCACCGATCTCGCCGTAGTGGTGTCCGGGCACCGTCGAGTCGAGGGTGATGATGCGCAGGCCGTCGACATCGTAGGTGCGATCGACCGGCCCGGTTTGCGGATCCTCGTCGAAGAGCACGGCGCGGAAGTGGGCGCGGTCGTCGTGATTGCCCATGGCCCAGATGACCTGCGCACCGAGAGAGTCCGCGACGGGGTCGACGAGGGCGCGAAGCTTCGCATAGGCGCCGGGTTCGCCCTTGTCGGCGAGGTCGCCGGTGAACACCAGCGCATCGGGCCTCGCCTGTGACGCCTCGATCTCGGCGAAGATCTGCCGTAGTCGGGCCTCGCTGTCGACCCCGCCGTAGAGCGCGCCGGGGCGATCGAGCAGGTGGGTATCGCTCAGGTGGAGTAGGACGTGTGATGGGCGCGGATACTCGGCCGTGCGCATGGTGCTGATCGGTCTCTCGCTTCCGCTCGCCCCCGACGTGCAGGTGCCCGGCTGGGGGCACCTACCCGGACTCCACACTAGCCAGGTGGACGCCCGGAGGCCGAAGGTGTGGCAGATCGACGCCTGAGCCTCGCGGCACGGCGGGTCGGACCCGGGAACCGGGCCGACCCGCCGTCCGGGGCTAGGATCCCGTCCGGATCCATTCCTCCAGGTGCGGCGACTCGGTGCCGATCGTGGTGCCGTCGCCGTGCCCGGTGTGCACCCGGGTCTCCGCCGGTAGCGCGAACAGTCGGTCGCGGATCGACCCGATGATCGTCGGGAAATCGGAGAACGAGCGCCCGGTCGCCCCCGGTCCACCGGAGAACAGGGTGTCGCCGCTGAACAGCTCGCCCGCCTCGGGCAGGTACAGGCAGGTCGAGCCCGGAGAGTGGCCGGGCGTGTGGATGGCCTGGATCTCCGTGCCCGCCACCGCGATACGCTGACCGTCCTCGAGCGGCAGGTGCGCGACCTCGGGGTGGGTCATCCGCCACAGCACGTCGTCGGCGGGGTGCAGCAGGATCGGGGCATCCAGACGTTCCGACAGCTCCGGCGCGACAGTCACGTGGTCGTTGTGCCCGTGGGTGAGCACGATCGCCTTCACCCGCCTGCCTGCGACCGCATCGATGATCGGCTGCGCGGTGTGTGCGGCGTCGACGATCACCACCTCGGAGTCGTCGCCGATCAGCCAGATGTTGTTGTCGACGTCCCAGGTGCCACCGTCGAGGCTGAACGTCCCCGACGTGACGACCCGGTCGACCCTCAGCGCGCCGCTCACAGCACGACCACCGAACGCAGCACCTCGCCGCGGTGCATGGACTCGAAGGCCTGCTCCACCTCGTCGAGCGCGATCCGCTCGGTGACGAACTTCTCCAGCGGCAGCCGACCCTGCTGGTACAGGTCCACGAGCATCGGGAAGTCGCGCTCGGGCAGGCAGTCGCCGTACCAGGACGACTTCAGTGCCCCGCCACGGGAGAAGAAGTCGATGAGCGGCATCTCCAGCGTCATGTCCGGGGTGGGCACGCCGACCAGGACCACCGTGCCGGCCAGGTCGCGCGCGTAGAACGCCTGCTTCCAGGTCTCCGGCCGCCCGACTGCGTCCACCACCACGTCGGCGCCGAAGCCACCGGTCAGTTCCTGTACGGCCTCGACCACGTCGTCGACCTCGGCGGCGTTGATCGTGTGGGTGGCGCCGAGTTCGGTAGCCCACTCGAGCTTGCGGGGGTCGCGGTCGATCGCGATGATCGTGCCCGCGCCCGCCAGCCGGGACCCCATGATCGCGGCGTCACCGACGCCGCCGCAGCCGATGACCGCGACGGAGTCGCCGCGGCCGACGTTGCCGGTGTTCATGGCCGCACCCATGCCCGCCATGACGCCGCAGCCGAGCAGACCCACCACCGCGGGATCCGCGGACGGGTCCACCTTCGTGCACTGACCGGCGTGTACCAGGGTCTTGTCTGCGAACGCGCCGATGCCGAGGGCGGGACTGAGCTCGGTGCCGTCCTGGAGGGTCATCTTCTGCGTCGCGTTGAAGGTGTCGAAACAGTACTGGGGGCGTCCGCGCTTGCAGGCGCGGCACTGACCGCAGACCGCCCGCCAGTTCAGCACCACGAAATCGCCCACCTCGACCGAATCGACACCCGCGCCGATGCTCTCGACGATGCCGGCCGCCTCGTGTCCGAGCAGGAACGGGTACTCGTCGTTGATGCCCCCGTCGCGGTAGGTGAGGTCCGTGTGGCAGACCCCGCAGGTCGAGACGGCGACGACGACCTCACCGGGCCCGGGGTCGGGGATGATGATCGTCGCGATCTCGACCGGCGCTCCCTTGGAGCGGGCGATGACACCCCGAACCTGCTGCGACATGGCGTTGTCTCCTTCGAACTCGTGTGGATTCATGGCGGTACGAGCGCCGGGTTCGACGGTAGTCCAACCGGCGTCCGCAGTGCCCGGACCGCGTCCAACGGAGATAGTTTGCGTGGACCGATGAGTTTTCCGATCGGCGGCGGTCTAACCGTTCGACGACCTCGGAAGCCGAGGACGCAGCGACGCAACCGATGACAGGAGCAGACAATGTCCCGCATGCTTTTCGTGAACCTGGCAGTGAAGAACATCGAGGCGACCCGGAAGTTCTTCGACGGACTCGGATTCGGGTTCAACGAGACCTTCAGCGACGAGAACTGTGCCTCGATGGTGATCAACGACGTGACCACGGTGATGCTGCTGCAGGAGGCGCGGTTCCGCGACTTCATCTCCGACGACATCTGCGACACCTCGAAGTCTCGTGAGGCCCTGCTGTGCATTTCCGCGGACAGCCGGGAGGAGGTCGACTCGCTGGTCGACACCGCCATCGGCGCGGGCGGCTCGGCCTGGATGGAGGCGCAGGACCAGGGCTTCATGTACGGCCGCGCGTTCCGTGACCTGGACGGGCACGTCTGGGAGGTCATGTGGATGGACCCCGCCGCCATCGGCTGACCGGATATTGTCGAACTGCGCGTAGACCCCGCACGGGCAGGACGGTCCGCATGGCCGAACCGATCGACGAGCAGTTCATCGAGTCCGTCGGGGCGATGGCGAGCCCGACCCCCTGGCGCTCGCCCGCCCCGACGGAACCCGTCCGCGAGGGTTCGGTGCTCACCGTGGCCCGCTGCCTGGAGCTCTTCGATGCCCAGCTCGGGAGCAGACACCTCGATCTCGCCGCCCGCGTGCTGCAGGCCGGTGGCGCGGGCTTCTACACGATCGGTTCGTCGGGTCACGAGGGCAACGCGGCGGTGGCGGGCGCGCTGCGGCCGACCGACCCGGCGCTGTTGCACTACCGGTCCGGCGGCTTCTTCCTCGAACGCGCGCGCCAGGTGGGCGGCGGCGATCCGCTGCGGGACGTGCTGCTCGGGGTGGTCGCGGCCGCCGCCGACCCGATCTCCGGCGGGCGGCACAAGGTGTTCGGCCGCCACGACCTCGCGGTGATCCCGCAGACCTCCACGATCGCCTCACACCTGCCGCGCGCGGTGGGCGTCGCGTTCGCGATCGGCAGGGCCCGCAGGCTGGGTGTCGATACGCCCTGGCCCGCGGATGCGGTGGCCGTGTGCAGCTTCGGGGACGCCTCCGCCAATCACTCGACGGCGGTCGGCGCGATCAACGCGGCGGCGCTGGGTGCGTACGAGGGTCTACCGCTGCCCTTGCTGTTGGTGTGCGAGGACAACGGCATCGGCGTCAGCGTGCCCACCCCCGGGGGCTGGATCGAGTCCGCCTACTCGGGCCGGGTGGGGCTCGAGTACTTCGCTGCGGACGGCTGCGACCTCGCCGCCGCCGTCGACGCGGCAACGCGCGCCGCACACTGGGTGCGCGAGCACCGGCGCCCGGCGTTCCTGCACCTGCGCACGGTCCGGCTGATGGGGCACGCGGGCTCGGACGTGGAATCGGCCTACCGATCTCCCGCGGTGATCGCCGCCGAACAGCGCCGTGACCCGCTGCTCGGCACCGCCCGGCTGCTCGTCGAGTCGGGGGCCCTTGCGCCTGCCGAGGTGCTTGCCCGGTACCGGCGCAAGCGCGACGACGTGCTGGCGCTCGCTCGCGAGGTCGCCCTGCTCCCCCGGCTGACGACCGCGGACGCTGTGATGTCGCCGCTGCGCGGACCGGACCCCGGTTCGGTGTCCGCCGGGGTCGACAAACCGGCCGAGACACGTTCTCGAGCACAGGTTTTCGACGGTGCACTGCCGGAGTATGCGGGTCGTCTCACCCTGGCGCAGTCGATCAACCGTGCCCTGCTCGACACCCTCGCTGCGTACCAAGAGGCGATGGTCTTCGGTGAGGACGTTGCCCGCAAGGGTGGCGTCTACGGCGTCACAAGGGGGCTCGCGAACCGGGCGGGTACGGCTCGGGTATTCGACACCCCGCTCGACGAACAGACCGTGCTCGGGCTCGCGCTCGGCGCGGGTGTCTCCGGGCTGCTGCCCATCCCGGAGATCCAATATCTCGCCTATCTGCACAACGCGGAGGATCAGATCCGGGGCGAGGCAGCGACATTGGGCTTCTTCTCGTCCGGCCGCTACCGAAACCCGATGGTGGTGCGGGTCGCAGGCTACGGATACCAGAAGGGCTTCGGGGGTCACTTCCACAACGACGACGCGGTCGCCGTGCTGCGTGACATCCCGGGCTTGGTGCTGGCCTCCCCCGCCCGGCCCGAGGACGCCGCCCCGATGCTCCGCACCTGTGTCGCGGCCGCGAAAACCGAAGGCGCGGTGTGCGTTTTCCTCGAACCGATCGCGCTGTACCACGAGCGGGACCTGCACGAGCCCGGGGACGAGGGCTGGCTGGCGCCGTACGAGGGGCCGGGCGGTTGGGCTGCGGCGCACGTACCGATCGGGAGTGGACGCACCCACGGGGACGGAGCGGACCTGACCATCGTGACGTTCGGCAACGGACTCCGGATGAGCCTGCGGGTCGCCCGGCGGCTGCGCACGCGCGGCCTCGACGCGCGCGTGTTCGACCTGCGCTGGCTGGCACCGCTGCCCGTGGCGGACCTGCTCCGCGAGGCGCGGGTCACCGGGCGGGTGCTGGTGGTCGACGAGACCCGCCGGTCGGGCGGTGTCTCGGAGGGGGTGATCGCGGCGCTCGTCGACTCGGGTTTCGAGGGCGCGATCGCGCGGGTCACGAGCGAGGACAGCTTCGTCCCGCTCGGCGAGGCCGCGCGCCTGGTGCTGGTCTCCGAGGAGCAGATCGAGGCGGCGGCGGTGGGTCTGGTCGGCCGCAGCCGGTGATGGTCAGGGCCGGTCGAGCTCCATCGCGACCGCCCGCACCGGCGCACCGTCGCCGCCAGCCAGCTTCAGCGGCAGGATGCTGATCAGCGGGTCCGGGAAGTCGACGAGTTCGAGGTTGCAGAGGTTCTCGGCGATCACGCCGCCCGCTTTCGCGATCAGGTGGTGCGCCGGATAGTCCGTGTCCTCATCGCCGGACGGGTCGACGCTCGGCGCGTCGAGGCAGAACGCCCGCACCCCGCGCTCGAGCAGCAGCGCGCAGGCGTCGGCGCCGAGGAACGGGTGGTCGTAGTAGACGTCGGTGCCGTAGTGCCGGTCCCACCCGGTGTGGACGAGCGCGATGTCGCCGGTCCGCACCGATTCGGCGGGCCCGGCGATCATCGCCGCGGTGATCGGCTGCCGAGGGGCCAGTCCGCGCAGGTCGAAGACGACACCGCGACCGACGAAGAGCGACAGGTCCATTCGGTCGATCGGGGTGTCGCCGTCCCGCAGGTGTACCGGCGCGTCCACGTGGGTGCCGGACTGCGATCCCATCTCCACACGCAGGACGTTGTAGCCGTCGCGGGCCACGGTGCAGTGCGGTGTCAGCCTCGCTGCCGGGTCGCCGGGGTACACCGGCATGCCGGTGTCGATCGGGTGTGAGAGGTCCACGATCCTGCGCACCACGCTCACGGCCTCACCTCCATCGTGTGTCGACCAGTATCACCCGCGCAACGGGTACTCGAAGCCAGGAACGAGCCGCCCGGCGACCCAGGCGGCCACCAGCACGATCGCCACCGCGGGTATCAGGGTGTGCGGGAGGTAGCCCAGGCCGGGGCCGGTGAGCCCGATGCTGCCCGCGCACAGCGCCGCGGGGATGTGCGGCGCGCGCAGGATGGCCATCAGCGCGACCGCGGCGACCACCGAGGCCGCGACGGCGGCCTCCGACGGTCCGAGGATCGCGGTGGTGGGGAGCGCCGTCGCCGCAGCGGCCGGGTAGGCCCGCAGGATCGCTCCCGGCCTCGCGGGCGGTCCGGAGGGGGCGAGCGCGATCAGGGCTGCCGATGCCACGAACGGCAGCGCGAAGACCGCGAGGCCGAGCAGGTGTTCGGCCGTGGCCAGGGACGCGATGATGGTCAGTGCCGCCGCGGCCGCGCTGAGGGCCGAGGCGGTGGTGCCGCGGCGGGCGATCGTGGCGGAGGCGTTGGTGAGGACGGACATGGGGCTCCTTCTTGCAGGCGTTGCGGGATCAGAGGTTTCGACGGAGGAAGTCCCGGATCAGCTCGGCGATCTCCTGTCCGTGGGTCTCCAGCGCGAAGTGGCCCGCGTCGAGCAGGTGGATCTCCGCGTCGGGGAGATCGGTCGCGAACGCCTCGGCGCCTGCGGGGCCGAAGATCTCGTCGCCGCGGCCCCATGCGACCAGCGTGGGCGGCCGATGGGTCCGGAAGTACTCCTGGAAGGCGGGGTACCCGTCGAGGTTGAACTGGTAGTCCAAGAACAACTGGAGCTGAATCTCCTTGTTGCCCGGCCGGTCCAGGCCCGCCTGGTCCGTCAACCAGGTCTCGGGCGCGATCCGGTCCAGCCGGTCGGCGGGGACGCCGTGGGTGTACTGCCATCGCGTCGCGTCGAGCTCGAGGAGTTCGCGGACCGCGGGCTCGTGCTCCGCGCGGTTCTGCGCGTGCGCGAACAGCACGTCCCAGAACGGGGTGAATCCCTCCCGGTAGGCATTGCCGCTCTGAGTGATCAGCGCGGTGACACGCTCCGGGTGCTTGGCGGCGATCCGCAGCCCGATCGGTGCGCCGTAGTCCTGGATGTAGAGCGCGAAGCGGTCGATGCCGAGGCGGCCGAGCAGCTGATCGGTGATCTCGGCGAGGCGGTCGAAGCTGTAGTCGAACTCGTCGACCGCGGGCATCGAGGAGCGCCCGAAGCCGATGTGGTCGGGCGCGACAACGTGGAACTCGTCCGCGAGTTCGGAGATCAGGTTCCGGAACATGTGTGAGCTGCTCGGAAACCCGTGCAGGAGAACGAGGGTCGGGTTGTCCGGGTGGCCGGACTCCCGATAGAAGACCTCGAGTCCGTCGATGGTCGCGGTGCGGTGGCGGGTGTCGAAGCTGGACATGGTGGCTCCTGACTCTCTAGGGAGAACGAGCGTTCTCCCTCATGGCGTGTACAGTAGAGAACGATGGTTCTCCGCGCAAGTGTCGAGGTGAGAGATGGATCCGGATACCGCTGACACCCAGCTGCTCGACGCAGCCGAGGCACTGTTCAACGAGCGCGGCGTGCAGGCCGTCGGGATGGACGAGATCCGCACGAGGTCCGGGGTCTCCCTCAAGCGCCTCTACCGGCTGTATCCGGCGAAGGACCGGCTGGTCGAGGCGGTGCTGCGCAGGCGCGACCTCGTCGTGCGGGAGGAGCTGGCCCGGTTCCTGGAGCCGATCGACGATCCCCGTGACCGGGTCCTCGGCGTTTTCGACTACCTGGACGACTGGTTTCGGCGGGAGGACTTCCGGGGCTGCACCTTCATCAACACCTTCGGCGAGCTGGGCGGGGGGAACCAGGCCGTCGCCGACATCGCCAAGGCGAACAAGGCCGCACTGCTCGAGTGCCTGCGCGAGCTGGTCTCCGCCGCGGGCCTACCGGCGCCGCTGGCCGACCAGCTCGCGATCCTCGCGAACGGCGCGATGGCGACCGCCGCGATCGCCCGCTCACCGCTGCCCGCCCGGCAGGCCCGCGATGCCGCACGCGTGCTACTGGACGCGGTGAGCTGACGACCACGCGGGGGCGTCACCCTCGCCGGCGGATCCGCCGGTCGACCGCCCGCGCGGTCGCGATCGGGTCCCATACCTCTTGGCGGGCCCGTACGAGGGGGTAGCAAGCGAGTCCGAGGAGTGCGGCGGTGAGGTGGCCGACGTCGGTGAAGGTGACGCCGCCGAGCAGCGGCACCGCATAGAAGACGAGCACGCCGGCCAGGTAGACGTACCGCCATGGCGGGGCGATCCGATACGTCAGTACAGCGACCACGCCCGCGAGGGCATAGCTGACTCCGTAGTCGAGGGTATCGACCGCGGACTCCGGGGCGCGACCGTGCTGGATCGCCCAGTACAGGACGCCCTCGCTGATGTAGGTGGCGCCGACGTGCGCGATCACCACGACGACGAGCCACCGAAGCGTGCCGAGCCAGCGTTCGGCCGGCACATGGAAGACGTTGTAGACGACGAAGTAGGTGATCCAGCCGCCGCCCGCGAGCCAGAACGCGCTGGTGATCAGCACCCGTATCGGGTCCTCGGCCAGGTGGTGCAGGTTGGTCGACCGATTGCCGAGCACGTCGGTCAGGAGGTCCGGCGCCAGGTGGCGGCTCACCACGGTCGTCGCGAGCAGGATTGCCAGCCAGATGAACGTGCCCGGTGCGCGCCGGATGTAGGCCCACACGGCACGCGGCACGGAGGTCAGCTCCCGGGGGGTCGGTAGGTCGCGGGGCGCTTGGCCGCGTCGTCGATCTGCTCGGGGGTGAGCAGGGCGACGGTCACGGTGCGGGCCGCGCCGCTCGCGGCGGTGCGGATGCTCAGCGCCGCCGCGGCAACCTCGTCGGGCACCTCGCCGATGACGTAGAGGTCGTGGCCGCCGAACGCGAAGTGGCAGCTCTCGACGGTCCCGCCGACGCTCTCGACCGCCTGCACGATCGCGTCGCGGCGTCGCGATCCGCCTTCGGTGAGTAGGCCTTGTGCGCCATCGTGCGTGTAGCCGACCTGCCACAGGTACTTGGGCATGATGATGTCCCTCGGCTCGGTTTCTGGGGCGTATCCATCGTCCTCCTCCCGGCCGGGGACCGGTGCGGTATCGCGGAAACGACGACGGATCTACGCTCGGCTCATGGCGGAAGTCCGCATCGGGATCTCCGGATGGGCGTATCCCGGCTGGCGCGGCGATTTCTATCCCGCCGGCCTGGAGCACCGGCGGGAGCTGGCGTACGCCGCGTCCCGAATGGCGTCGATCGAGATCAACGGATCCTTCTACGCGCTGCAAACGCCCGATTCCTTCGCCCGGTGGCGGGACGCGACGCCCGACGGATTCGTGTTCGCGGTCAAGGGCGGCCGCTACATCACGCACATGAAGCGCCTGCGCGACGTCGACACCGCATTGGCCAACTTCTTCGCGTCCGGCCCGCTCGCGCTGCACGCCAAGCTCGGCCCGATCCTGTGGCAGCTTCCGCCCACGCTCGCATTCGACGCCGACCGCCTCGCCCCGTTCCTCGCCGCGCTGCCGCGGACCACGATGGCGGCAGCGGAGCTCGCCGGGCGCCACGACGACAAGGTGCCCGAGGGGGGTGTGCTCACCGTCGCCGATGCGCCGAGGCCGGTCCGGCATGCCCTCGAGGCGCGCCACAGCAGCTTCGGTGACCCGGAGGCGGTAGCGCTGATCGAGCAGAACGGGGTGGCCCTGGTGGTCGCGGACTCAGCGGGCCGGTACCCGATATTCGACAGGTGCACAAGCGATTTCATGTATGTACGGCTGCACGGTGACACCGAGCTCTATGCGAGCGGCTACGGCGACCACGTCCTCGACACATGGGCGACGCGGATCGGGGGTTGGTGCGCCGACGGGCTCGACGTGTACGTCTATCTCGACAACGACGCGCGCGGTCGCGCACCGTTCGACGCGATCGCGCTCCGGCGGCGCCTCGGTGGGGTCTGACGGGCCGGCGACGGGTTCCTCGCGGCCCGGTGGCTCATTCCTCGGGCAGCTCGACGCCCAGTGCCGCGGCCCGCTCGGCCACCGCCTCGGGGAAGACGTTCCGGAACAGGTAGGGGTCCTTGCCGATCACCCATCCGGGGGCGAGCCTGGTGGCGTACCGCTCGAAGTAGCCGAGCTGCTTGCCGAACAGGACCAGCTCCTCCGGGCTGGCGACTCCCCACTGCTTGCCGAGCTGGACCAGCGCCATGATGAGCGTGCCGAGGTTCAGTTCGGCCAGGTCATTGGTGAACACCGGGGCCAGGACGGCGGCCACCTGCATGCCGATCTCGGCGTCGCCTGCCTCGATGTCCGCGGTGTAGCCGAGGTCGCGGATGCCGCGCGCCACCCGTGCGAAATCGCCGTCGATGAGGTTGGCGTAGAACATGTCCCGCAGGATCGACCGCCAGACCTCGGGCAGCTCGCCGACGATGCCGAAGTCGAGGAAGGCGATGCGGCCGTCGTCGAGCGCCCAGAGGTTCCCCGCGTGCACATCGCCGTGGAAAGGGCCGTGGACGGTGATCGACTCGATCCACGCCTTGACGCCGCGCCGGATCAGCATCGTGGTGTCGTGATCGGCGTCGGGGACGAACCGGTCGAGGGGGACGCCGTGCAGCCGTTCCATGCAGATCACGTGCGGGCCGCAGTAGTCCCAGTACACCTCCGGCGCCGTCACTCCCTTGTTGTCGCCGAATGACCAGATGGCGTCACGAAACCGGGTCTGCCGGTCGGCCTCGACGGCGCTGTTGAGTTCCGTCATGGTGGCGGCGTGCAGGTCCCTGATGATGGCGGTCGCGTTCGCGATCCGGAAGAACTCGAAGAGTCGCTCGAGCAGTTTGGCGCCGCCGTACGCGGTGCGCAGGTCGACGAGCATGCGGTGATAGATGCCAGGCCTCTGCACCTTGATCACGGCCTCGCGGCCGTCGTGGAGTACACAGGCATGCACCTGCGCGACGGACGCCGCGGCCAGGGGCTCGTCGTCGAAGCTCGCGAAGATCTCGTCGACGCGCCCGCCGAGGTCGCCCTCGATGACCTCCCTCGCCTTCTGCGCGGACACCGGCGGCACGTCGTCGAGACAGCGCAGGCAGGCGTTGGCGAGTGGGGCAGGGAACACCCCGGAGGAGGAAGCCATCAGCTGCCCGAGTTTGACGAAGGTCGGGCCCAGCGCCTCGAAGGCGTTGACCACACCCTCCGACGCGGCGTCGGCCCAGGTCTCGCCGCGCCGCAGGAACGGCTTGGTGAGCACCGCGTACCCCGCGCAGGCGATGATCACCACCCCGACCACAAGGGCGCGCCACAGCTGGGCGGGGCCGAACTTGTTGAGGTCGGGCATGTGGACCGACAGCGCGGCCGGGGGCGGTCCCGACGCGTAGGGACCGACGGGACTCGAATGGTTGGACTGTGACACCGTTCACCTCGATTCGGGTCCAGCCAGCGTAGGGGTGGCGGCCTATTCCGTCGACACCCGGCCCGGGAGACACGGAGTTCCCGCACGTCGATGTTAGATTCCGACCACAACGTGGTCAGCCCGGGTGGCGGGTCTGCGGGCCCGAGCAGAGCTCAACGCGGAGGTGCCTTTGACACGCAGGCTTGCCGTTCTGGTCGCGGCCGTGGTGATCGGTTCCTGTGCGGTGGTCTATGCGGAGAAACCGGATGCCGTCGCGGCTCCGCTGGGTTCGGACCGAGCGGGGGCGAAGGGCAGCGGATCCTGTGCCGCCGACCTGGTGACCACCACGGCGGCGCTGCTGCCGGATAAGCTCGAGATCCCGGTGCCGTTGCCGGTGGTCACCGCGGTGCCGTTTCCGGCGCCGACGACCACCCCGACCCGGATTCCCGCGCAGGCGCTGCCGTCGGACCCCTGTGCGGATCCCTGCCCGGACCTGACCGACGAGGCGCCCGCCGGCCCGGACACGCTGCTGAAGGCGCTGCGGATCCCCGAGATCGGTTTCAAGTTCCAGCCTTTTCACCTGGGCATTCCGGTCCCCGGGCCGGATCAAGGGCAGCAGGCGGTCGCGCCGGTTCCGGTGTTCCCGCCGACGGAGGCGGCGACGCACGCGGCCCCGCGCCCCATCCCAGAGGTCGGCGCGGTCACCCGGGTCGCGAAGTTGACGGGTGCCGGCTCGATCAACCGCACGGACAAGCGCTGGCAGGTGAACGGAACCGATCTGGGCATCATGTGGGAGAGCGCGCCCGGCGAGGTCGCCGTCGCGTTCGGCGACACCGTCGGCCGGGGCTTCCACCCGCCTGGCGGCCAGGGCGGCGACTGGCGCAGCAATGTGCTTGCCTTCAGCAGCGACGAGAACCTTTCTGACGGTATGAGTTTCGACTCCATGGTGCAGGACGATCGCTGTCACGCGGCGGAGCTGCTCAGCAGCAGGAAGCTGGACAACGTGGAGATCACCACCATTCCCACCTCGGGCTTCGCGATCGGTGAGCGGCAGTACATGAGCTATATGTCCATCCGCACGTGGAACAGCATCCCCGGCACCTGGTTCACCAATCACGGCGGCATCGCCTACTCCGACGACCACGGCCAGACCTGGGCCAAGGATCCGTATGCGCGGTGGGACAACATATTCGGGCTCTCCAACTTCCAGGTGAGTGCGATGGTCCCGCAGGGCGAGTACGTCTACATGTTCGGCACCCCCAACACCCGGCTCGGCGACCTGGGGCTGGCCCGGGTGCCGGTCGGGGAGGTGCTCAACACGTCGGCGTACCAGTACTGGCAGAACGGGGTCTGGACGCCGGTCGGTGGACAGGCGGCCGCGACGCCGGTGGTGCGCGGCCCGGTGGCCGAGGTGTCGGTCCGGTACGACGAGGTCCGGCGGGTCTGGCAGATGGTCTATCTGGACACCGCCAGGACCGCGATCGTGCTGCGTGAATCCGACTCGCCGCAGGGGGAGTGGTCGGAGCCGGCGCCGCTGGTCAGCGTCACCGAGTACCCCGAGCTGTACGGTGGCTTCATCCACCCCTGGTCGACAGGTGACGACCTGTACTTCACCATCTCGACGTGGTCCGACTACAACGTCTTCCTCATGCGCGCCGAGCTGAACTGAGTCGGATCACTCTGGACTCCAGGAGTGTGGCGGTACCGGAACATGGTGCCGCCACAACGAATTCGAAGGAGCAGAACCACCCGATGTGGCCCACCGAATGGCCGTCCGCCGCCCGTGAGATCGCCGATGCGACCGACGTTGCCGTCGCCGCGGCCCGCACCGCCGAACCCGAGCCGTTCGCGGAGGCATCCGCCCGGCTCGCCGCCCTCGATCAGGAGCAGGTCACCGTGGTGCACGCGTCGATCGTGCGCGAGTTGCTCGAGGAGTTGCATCCCGACGGTCTGACCGGTGACGACGTGCAGGCCGTGCTCGAGCGCTGCGCCCGGTCCGCCGCGTCGTGGGTGACCGATCTGGACGTGTCGGTGCTCGTCGTGGTGCTGACCGGTGCGCTGGGACTGACCGACCCAGACGAGGACCCGCGCCCGCTCGCCCGCGCGGACCTGCCCCGGTACGCGACCCTGGTGATCGCGGACCTGCTCGCGGCCGCGGACGCGCCGGGGTCGGGCTACATCCGGCGGGCGATCGGCGAGGTCGCCCGCGCGCAGACCGTGGAGATGCCCTGAACCGCTAGCCGTGCAGGATGTTCGCGGCCGCGATCATCGTCTCGACGGACGACTCCGTCGCGGTGTCCGCGAGGCCTGCCGCCCAATGCCTGCGCCCGTCGTGCTCGCACAGCAGGAAGGTCGCGGTGCGGCCGCCTCCGACCTTCAGCTGGTGGAAGGACAGGATCTCCATCGGCAGGCCTGCGTCGTAGAGCATCGAGGTGAGCGCCGCGATCGGCCCGGCCGCGGTGGCCTCTGCCTGGTGGATGGTGTCGCCGAGGGCGAGGGTGGCCCGGAACTCGGAGCGGCCGGCGCCGAGGGCATGTGCGGACCATCGGCCGAAGCGGATCGGACCGCCGGTCGGCGAGTAGGTGGCGAGGAAGGTGCGCCAGCTCATGCCGGCGGCCTCGGTGCGCAGGGCGCGGGGGAGCGGGAGACCGAAACGCAGCGCGAACGGGTCAGACGCAGGGGTGGTGGCGGCGTGCGAGGCGAATGCCTGAAGAGAGTTCATTGAAGCGGTCTTCCTGGATGGAGAGGAAGGACCAACAGATAGCTCGACGACCCGCAGCGAGGGGTCGGTCCGAATCAGACCCCGCTACGGGCGGAATACGAGCTTGATGCGCTTCATGGGGTCCGAATGTAGAGGCGAAACCGCGATGACGCAACTGTGGCAGAGAATCGCCCCGCGAAATTGAACGCTTGTCCATATGTAGTTAAATAGTTGGACGTTTGTTCATATAAGTATCTACGCGCGAACCGGCCCTGTGCCGGGCCCGGGCGACAGCCCTTCGGCGTCGCCCCTCGTGTCCCCTGTTTCACTCGATCGGAGGATCTCAATGTCCCGTCCCATGATGCGTCGCATCGCGTCTGTGGTTGCCGCCACGGCACTGATCGCCGGTGGTCTCGCGATCGGCGCGGGTACCGCTGCGGCTGCCCAGGCGCCCTACTCGGCCACCAAGACCACGAGCAACATCAAGGTGACCAAGAGCGTCGTCGGTGACGGCACGGTCGCGCCGGGGCAGAAGGTGACCTACCGGACCACCATCGCTACCACCGCCCATCCCGATCGGTTCATCAACCGGGTCACCGACTTCCACCCGGCCGGCTTCAAGTACGTCAACGGGAGCGCGAAGCTCACCGCCTGGCACCTCGTCGGCGGCGTGAAGACCGAAAACGTGACGCCCGAGGTCGACGTCAACAACAACACGGTCTCGGTGCCCAGCACCGGGATGGCGATCTCCCAGACCGACAGCAAGACCGTCACTTTCGAGGTGACCTACCTGGTGCCGGAGAATGCGCAGATCGGCACCGCGCCCGACAGTGGCGTGTCCTTCGACGTGTCGGGCTTCGCGACCACCCAGACCTTCAACCCGATGGGTGTGAGCGCCACCATCCGTGCTCTCAACCCGGGTGAGGCGGTCGCCACCGGTTCTTCGGAGCTCGGGCTCGGATCGTCCGACGGCGAGGGCGGCACCAGCGGCTCCGCGGGATCCGCGATCGTCGAGAACCCGACGGGCTTCGTCGTGGATGTGCTGCGCGGGGTCGTCGGCAGCTAGTCGCACGCGCCTGAGCAAAGGGCCGTCCGGATACTCCGGACGGCCCTTGTTTTGTCTAACGATTTATCAAGTGCGACAGTAGTTTTCGAAATCCTGCGCGAACGTGGGTGTCGGTCCATACGATGGCGCGACGCACGTTCGGGTCCTGGGTCTCAGCGGTACCGAGGTGTCGTGAGTCTGTCCCCGACGAATGGAGATCCCGCATGTCCCGTCCCACGATGAGCCGCCTCGTATCCGCAGTCGCCGCCTCCGCCCTCCTCGCAAGCGGCGCCCTGGCCCTCGGCGCGGGCGCCGCCTCGGCCGCACCGAACCTGTTCGACTTCGGCTCCACGGCGGGGGGACCGGCTCAGCTGGATCTGGGCTCCAGCTCGAACGGTCAGGAGCTGCCCGCCTCCGCCACGGTGACCACCGATAATCTCGCGGTGACCAAGGCCGTCGTCGGCAGCAACAAGATCGCGACCACCGGTCAGGTCACCTATCGGACCACCATCGCGGCCACCGGCGGACCGGACCGGCTCATCAACAAGATCGCCGACATCTTCCCGTTCGCCCTCAGCTACGTGTCGGGGAGCGCCACCGTCACCTCGTGGCAGGACGGCCAGATGAAGACCGAGGGTGTCGTCCCCGCCGAGGCCAACGGGCGCCTCGCCGTATCCAAGGATGTCGGCTGGGTCGTCTCGGCGACGGGCAACAAGACCGTCACCTTCGAGGTGACCTACCGCGTGCGCACCGACATCTCGTTCGACATCGACGTCTTCGACAGCGGCACCGCGATCGAGGTCAGTGGCCAGGCTGCCCAGGAATGGCCCGATATGGGTGTGAAGATCGGGCTGCTCGGACCGAGCGGCTCCTAGCCGATCGCGGCCGGTCGGCAATGGGTCCATCCGGAGCCATTGCCGCTCAGGCCATGTCGTCCTCGTCGCCGGGGGTCACCCGCCGCAACCCGCGGTAGGCCTCCGCGGGGGTGCGGCGGCCTGCGACCACCGCCTCGACCTCAGCGGCGATCGGCATCTCGACGTCGTAGTCGCGGGCCAGCTCCATCACGGTCGGGGCCGTCTTGACGCCCTCGGCGACCTGACCGAGCTCGGCGAGGGTCTGCTCGATCGTGAGCCCGCGGGCGAGCGCCTCGCCGACGCGGCGGTTGCGGGAGGCCGGGCTGATGCAGGTCGCGATCAGGTCGCCGACGCCGGTGAGTCCGGCGAACGTGCGCGGGTTGGCCCCCATCGCCTCGCCGAGCCGGGTCATCTCGGCGAGCCCGCGGGCGAGCACCATCGCCCGGGTGTTGTCCCCGACCCCGAGGCCGTCGGCCATGCCCGCGGCGATCGCCACGATGTTCTTGAGGATGCCGCCGAGCTCGCAGCCGAGCACGTCGGTGTTGCGGTAGACGCGGAACACCGGCGAGGCGAACAGCGGCTGCAGCGCGGTGGCCACCCGGTCGTCCTGGGTCGCGACCACCGAGGCTGCGGCCAGGCCGTCGACGATCTCCCTTGCGATGTTCGGTCCGGCCAGCAGCCCGACCGGATGACCGGGCAGACACTCGGCGATCACCTCGGTGGGCCGCTGCCTGGTCCCGGGCTCGAGCCCCTTGGCCAGCGACAGCACCGGCACCCATGCGCGAACCCCGTTGGAGATCTCGCTCAGCGTCGAGCGCACCGCGTGCGAGGGCACCCCGACCACCAGGACGTCGGCCTCGTCGGCGGCCTCGGCGATATCGGAGGTCGCGCGCAGGTCAGGCGAAAGGGCCCGGTCGCCGAGGTAGCGGGAATTGCGATGCTCGGAATTGACCTCATCGGCGGTGTTCGGATCGCGGGCCCACAGCAGCGTCGGGGTGTTCCGCGCGGCGAGGCCGGCGACAGTGGTTCCCCACGAGCCGGCCCCCAGCACCACCACCCGTACCGGCCGCGCCATCACCGATCACCCAGTCCGCCATCGACAATTGCGATCATCGATTCAGGTTCCCACCCGCGCCGAGGGCGCGGTGCGGAATCCTGGAAACTCGTTTGACGGTCAGGGAGCGACGACGCCCGCGATCGGGATGCGTCCGCCGACTGCGACTCGGAAGTCGACCATGGCGCGCTGCAGATGGTCCGGCGAGGTGACCACGACGGCGCTGGTGGCGCCGCGCTGAGCGAGGATCGCGTTGGTGTTCCGCGCGTTCTCGACCGTGGAGCGCGAGGTGTATTCCTCGGTGATCCGGAATGCGGGGATGCCGTGCCCGATCAGCCAGTCGCGCATCGCGCGGGACTCGGTGATCCCGTTCTGCGGTACGCCGCCGCTGACGATGATCGGGGACAGCGGGTAGCGGTGGGCGACCTGCAGGGTCGCCTGCATCCGGGACTCGAGCACCGGCCGCATCGTGCCGTTGGGGAACAGTCCCGCGCCGAGCGCCACGATGTTGGTGCCGAACGGATTCAGGTCGAGGACCACCGGGAACTGGGTGGTCAGGGTCTCGAACCGGGTGCAGGCGAGGATCGCATCGCGAGAGGGTGTCTGGCAGCCGCCGACGGTCGAGAGCACGCCGTTCACCAGCGTGGTCGGTGTCACGTCGGCATTCGCCGTGGCGGGCAGGACGGCGCCCGCCGCCGCGGCGATGGCGGTGGCGGCGAGGATCCTGCGGGCGAGCAGAGACGGCGAACGAAACGACATGACACTCCTTTTGGACGAACGGCTCCTCCCCCGCAGGAGGTGACGAACGGGGTTCAGTCTGGACTAGGACCCGTATCCGTGTTGGGGCTTTCGGAAATCTGCACTCTCCGACCGCCATTCAAACACGCGATACCGCAAGATGTCGGTTAGGACGTCCTCGGCGTTTCAGTCCTCGGCCTTCGCCAGCGCCGACGGCCACCAGATTCGTTTGCCGATGTCATAGGAGAGGGCGGGAACCAGGACGCTGCGCACGATGATGGTGTCGAGCAGAACGCCGAAGGCCACCGCGAACCCGATCTCCGCGAGGAACACCAGCGGCAGCACACCCAGCACCGCGAACGTCGCGGCGAGAACCACACCAGCGGAGGTGATCACGCCACCGGTGACGGCCAGCCCGCGTAGCACCCCGGAGCGGGTTCCATGGGTGAGCGACTCCTCCCGCACCCTGGTCATCAGGAAGATGTTGTAGTCGATGCCGAGCGCGACAAGGAACACGAAGGCGAACAGCGGGAAGGCCTGGTCGGCGCCTGCGAAATGGAACACGTGGGTGAAGAAGAACCCGCACACGCCGAGTGTGGCTGCGAACGAGAGCACCACGGTGGCGATCAGGATCAGCGGCGCGAGCAGCGCCCGGAGCAGGATGGCGAGCACCAGGAAGATCACCACGAGCACGATCGGGATGATCAGGTTCCTGTCGTGCACCGAGGCGGTCTGCACGTCCAGGGTGGCCGCGGAGTTCCCGCCCACCAGGGCGTCGGCGCCGGGGACGGCGTGCACCGCGGTGCGCAGCCGCTCGATGGTCTCCAACGCCTCCGGTGAGTCGTAGGAGTCCGCGAGCGTGGCGGTGACAACGGTGCGGCCGTCGATCGGCTGCACGGTCAGCTGTGGCGGCGGGCAGCCGGTCGGCGCGGCCGCGGGGGCGCCGGTGCCCAGGTTCAGCCCCGCAACCTTGGCGTAGTCGATCTGCAGGCACACCGAACCCGGGGCCGTCGCGACACCTTCGACCCCGCCCGCGACGGCGATCACCTGCTCGGCGGCGTCGGCGTCGGTCATGATGACGGCCGGCGCGCCGGTGCCCTGAGGGAACTTGGCATCGTAGATCGCCTGACCCTGGGCGGCCTCGGGGTTGTTGGTGAAGTTCTCGGTTGAGGTGAGCCCATCCGTCTGTAGGCTGCCGATCCCGATGGCGCACAGCGCGATCAACAGCACGGTGGTGCCGATCCACGCGGGCCGGGCCCGGTTGCCGACAGCGGTGGAAATCCGGCCCCACATGCCGTGCGCGGTGAGATCGGCGGCGTGGTCGACGTGCGGCACGCGCGGCCAGAACACCCACCGGCCGGCGGTCGCCAGCGCCACGGGGAGGAACGTCATCATCACCAGGTAGGTGCAGGCGATGCCGATGGCGGTGACCGGACCGAGGCTCTTGTTCGAGTTCAGTTCGGAGAAGGTCAGGCACAGCAGTCCGAGGATGACGGTCACCGCGGAAGCGGTGATCGCGGGAGCCGATTCGCGCCAGGCCCGGATCATCGCGTCGAACCGGTTGGGGTACGCGTGAAGTTCTTCCCGGTACCGCGCGATCAGCAGCAGCGCGTAGTCGGTACCAGCGCCCAGCACGAGGACCATCAGGATGCCTTGGCTCTGGCCGGTCAGCGTCAGGATGTCCTGCTTGGCGAGGAAGTAGATGACCATCGAGGAGAGGCCGAGCGCCAGCATCGCGGACAGCAGCGGGAAGATCCAGAGGACCGGGGAGCGGTAGACGACCAGCAGGATCAGGATCACCACGAGGAGGGCCGCGCCGAGCAGCGCGCCGTCGAGTCCCTGGAAGGCGTCGATGAACGCCACGAGTAGCCCGCCTGGGCCCGCTGGCAGCACCTCGAGTTCGGCGGCGGCGGCCGAGCGGGCCGCGTCCATCACATGCTGTTCGGTCTCGGCGAGGACATCGCCCTGGACCTGCGTGCCGTCGGACTTGGCCACCAGCGGCACGAACAGGGCCGCGGTGGTGCCGTCCTCGGAGTACTGGACCGGGGCCATGCCAGTCTTGTCGACACCAGGAACCTGCGTCACCGCCGTCGCGGCGTCGGCGATCGACTCCTTGTCCTGCTCGGTCAACGGCCCGTCGCGGTGGAACACGACGAATCCCGGGATGGTCTCGACCGTGACGAACTTCGCGGATTCGTCGGCGACGATGGTCGATTCGGCGGAGGCGGACAGATAGCTGGCGTTGTCGTTCTTCTGGACCTCGGCGAGCTTGCCCTGGAATGAGCCGCCGACGCCGCCGGCCAGGAAGGCGATGAGCGCGATCGCGATGACGGTGAACACCGGCCAGCCGCGCCGGGGCTTCCGGGGCGTCACCGTCGAAGGCTCGTCGCTGATGTCGAGTTCGGCCATCGGTTCTCCTCGAGAATGCCCGTCATCGCAGGTCTCCAACGGGTTCAAGTAGACCACGGGGTGGGTCGGGGGATCCGGGATTCCCCGGACCGATTCACGTTTCCCGACACAGTGACGGGAACATGTTCTAACTTGGTCCTCGCTCCGGCGCGCCGACCGCGCCACCACAGAGAGAGGGGACAGAGTCGATGACCGCAGGTCGTTCGGATCAACAGACGGGGGGCGTCTCGCGCAGAGGCTTCTTGACCGCCGTGGCGGGGTCAGCCGCCCTCGCCGGACTCGGCTGGACGCCCGCGCAGGCGATCCCGTTCGGCGACGCCAGGGCGACGCTGCCCACACCGCCCGACTTCCCCGACGGCATCGCCCTCGTTCAGCAGGGCTACGAGAACTGGGCACAGGAGATCCGCTTCGACCAGGTCTGGACCTGTACGCCCCGGGACGCGCAGGACGTGGTCCGGCTCGCGAACTGGGCACACGCCAACGGCTACCGACTGCGGCCGCGAGGGACCATGCACGGGTGGAGCCCGCTGACCCTGGAGGCCGGCCAGAACGTCGACCGGGTGCTGCTGGTGGACACCATGGCGAGACTGAACGCCATCGCGGTCGACGCCGTCGGCGCCGCCGAGGGTCGTGCCACGGTCACCGCGGGCGCGGGCGCCACCGTCGAGACGATCCTCACCGAGCTGCAGGCGCACGGACTCGGCTGGGCCAACGCACCCGCGATCGGTGGGCTCACCATCGCGGGGGTGCTCGCGATCGACGCGCACGGGGCCACGCTGCCCGCGGACGGCGAATCCGCGCTCCCGGGGGCATCGTTCGGGTCGCTGAGCAACCTGGTGACCGCGATGACCGCGGTGGTCTGGGACGAGGCTGCCGGTCGGTACGAGCTGCGGGAGTTCAGCAGGGCCGACGCGGCCATCCGGCCGCTGCTCACCCACCTCGGCCGGTCCTTCGTCACCTCGGTGACGCTGCAGGCCGGACCCAATTACCGGCTCCGCTGCGAGTCCGTCACCGACATCCCGTGGCGCGAACTGTTCGCCCCGGCAGGGTCACCGGGCCGGACCTTCGAGAGCTACGTGGCCCGCTCGGGTCGTGTCGAGGCGATCTGGTTCCCCTTCACCGAGACGCCGTGGCTCAAGGTGTGGACGCCAACCCCGGTCAAGCCGCCGCAGTCCCGGGAGGTCACGGGGCCCTACAACTACTGGTACTCGGACAACCTCCCACAGGCGGTCACCGATCCACTCGGGCTGATCACCAGGGGGATCGGCAGCGCCACACCGTTGTTCGGGCAGGCGCAGTTCGCGACCATCGCGTCCGGTCTCGGCACCACCGGGACCGCCGACCTGTGGGGCTGGTCCAAGGACGTGCTGTTCTACCTCCGCGCGACGACCCTGCGGATGAACGCGGGCGGCGGTGTGGTGATCACCCGCAGGTCCAACATCGCCCGGGTGATCAACGAGTTCACCGGCTGGCATCACCGGCGTCAGCAGGAACTGCGGGCCGAAGGCCGGTATCCGATCAACGGGCCCTTCGAGGTGCGACTGTGTGGGCTCGACGACCAAGGCGAGGTGACGGTGGAAAGCGCTGGTGCGCCGACCATCTCGGCGCTGCGTCCCCGACCCGACCACCCCGAGTGGGACACCGCCATCTGGATGAACGTGGTCGGCGTGCCCGGCACGCCGGGCCAGGCCGCGTACTTCCGCGAGATGGAACTGTTCATGAGGGAGAACTACAGCGGCGACTACGCCACGTTCCGGCCGGAATGGGCCAAGGGCTGGGCGTTCACCGACCGGGCCGGGCACTCCGACGGGCCGTCCATCGACTCCGTCATCCCCGACACCTACCGGGACGGGGTGCCCTCCGGCGACAACTGGGACACGGCACGCGCCGCATACAACGCGCATGACCCGCACCGGATCTTCAGCAACGGCTTCCTGGACAGACTGCTGCCATGAGCTACCGGCCCGACCTGGGCCGGATGTGCTCGAAGATCAGGATCGTCTCGGTCGCCGCGACCTCCGGGCGCGCGGACAGGTGGTCGAGCACGAAGTCGCGCAACGCGCCGGTGTCGCGCATCGCGACGTGGAGCAGGTAGTCGTCGGCTCCCGCGATGAAGTAGACGTCGAGCACCTCGGGCGTCGCGGACATCCGTTCCGCGAACTGCGCCATGTGTGGGCGTGCGTCGGCGCGCAGCCGGACGGAGATCATCGCCTCGAGGTCCCGTCCGAGGGCCGCCGGGTCGATGTCGGCGTGGAAGCCCCGGATGACGCCCTTCTCGACCAGCGCGCGCACCCGGGCCAGGCAGGTGGAGGGCGCGATCCCGGCCAGGTCGGCGAGCGCGTTGTTCGGGGTGCGGGCATCGCGGGTGAGCTGGGCGAGCAGGACGTGATCGATCTCGTCGAGCCTGACCGCCCGAACATCGTTCGGGCGGGCACCCCGTGAGGTGCCTTGAGTCGAAGATTCCGCAACCATGTGCCGATTCTAAAGAATTATCAGCACAAATCTGTGCATGGAATCGAGGAAAATTCATACTTGACCCAGCGTCGATCACGCTCACCCACACCGAACCGCCCCCGAAACCCGAGGAAGTGTCATGAGGATCGGAATCCCCCGCGAGGTCAAGAACCACGAGTACCGGGTCGCCATCACACCCGCAGGCGTCCACGAACTCGTCTCCCGCGGCCACCAGGTGTTCGTCGAGCAGGAGGCCGGTGCCGGTTCTTCCTTCGCCGACGCCGATTACCGCGCGGCCGGCGCGCAGATCTTGGCCGACGCCGACGATGTCTGGGCGTCCGCGGAGCTGCTCTTGAAGGTGAAAGAGCCCATCGCGGAAGAGTATTCGCGGTTGCGTCCTGACCTGGTGCTGTTCACCTACCTGCATCTGGCGGCCTCGAGGGAGTGCACGGACGCGCTGATCGCGGCGAAGACGACCGCGATCGCCTACGAGACCGTGCAGGCCCCCGACGGTTCCCTGCCCCTGCTCGCGCCGATGAGCGAGGTCGCCGGGCGGCTCGCGCCCCAGGCAGGCGCCTACCACCTGATGGCCAGCTCCGGCGGCCGCGGCGTCCTGATGGGCGGCGTGCCCGGGGTGCGCCCGGCCAACGTGGTGATCCTGGGTGGCGGGGTGGCCGGCCAGAACGCGGCGGCGATGGCCGTCGGGATGCACGCCGATGTCACCGTCCTGGACCTGAACGTCGCGCGGCTGCGCGAGCTCGACGACCGGTACAACGGACGGCTGCGGACCGTGGTGTCCAACGCCTTCGAGGTGGAGCAGGCGGTGCTCGGCGCGGACCTGGTGATCGGCGCGGTGCTGGTGCCGGGGGCGAGGGCGCCGAAGCTGGTGTCCAACGAACTGGTGTCCCGGATGAAGCCGGGTTCGGTGCTGGTCGACGTCGCGATCGACCAGGGCGGGTGCTTCGAGGACTCGCGTCCGACCACCCACGCCGACCCCACCTACCGGGTACACAACTCCGTCTTCTACTGCGTCGCGAACATGCCGGGCGCGGTGCCCCGTACCTCCACCTTCGGGCTGACCAATGCCACCCTCCCGTACGTCCTCGAGATCGCGGAACTGGGCTGGCGCCGGGCAACCGCCGCCGACCGGGCGCTGGCCGCCGGGCTGAGTACCCACGACGGCGAGGTGCTCTCCACCGCGGTGGCGGACGCGCACGGCTATCGCGGCTTCGCCAACGGCGCGCGGGTCACACCCGACCTGGGGTAGGACACGCGCACGGTCGCGCACCGCCTACCCTTGGCCGCGACCGGAAGGAGTGCGCAGTGACCGAGGCAATCGTGGTGGCGCGGGACGGGGACATCGTCACGTGGACGCTGAACCGTCCGGAGACCCGCAACGTCATCTCCGAGCCCGACATGATCGAGGCCTTCGAGGCGGCGATCGCGGACGTCAATCGGGACGTGACAGTGCGCGCGGTGGTGTTGACCGCGGCCGGGCCGTCGTTCTCCTCTGGGGGCAACGTCAAGCACATGCGCGACCGCGAGGGCATGTTCGGCGGCTCACCCGTGGAACTGCGCGGCGGCTACCGGCACGGCATCCAGCGGATCCCCCGGGCGCTCTATCACTGCGAGGCGCCGGTGATCGCCGCGGTGAACGGCCCGGCCATCGGGGCGGGCTGTGACCTTGCACTCATGTGCGACATGCGGATCGCGGCGACCACGGCCACCTTCGCGGAGAGCTTCGTCAAGCTCGGCATCATCCCGGGCGACGGCGGTGCCTGGTTCCTGCCGCGCGCGGTCGGGCAGGCGCGGGCCGCCGAGATGGCCTTCACCGGCGACGCGATCGACGCCGCGACCGCCCTCGAGTGGGGCCTGGTCTCCCGGGTGGTGGAGCCGCATGAGCTGCTGTCGACCGCCCGTGCGCTGGCAGAACGGGTCGCGGCGAACCCGCCGCAGGCCCTGCGGATGACCAAGAAGCTGCTCCGCGAGGGGCAGCACCAGAGCCTGGAGAGCCTGCTCGAGCTGTCCGCCTCGATGCAGGCGCTGGCGCACCACACGCACGATCATCAGGAAGCGGTGGCCGCGATGCTCGAGCGCAGGCCGCCGCGGTTCACCGGGGCGTAGCCGGGCCAGGGGCCGGGTGCCCGCCGCGGACCCGGCGCGGGCCCTTCGCAATGTCGGGGGGCCACCGTAAGGTGTCGGACGTGATCATCGTCAGCACGGACGGCTCCTGCCTTCGCAACCCCGGCGGCGCGATCGGCTGGGCGTGGGTCAACCACATGGGGCCGAGCCGCTCCGGCGGCGAACGGTCGGGCACCAACCAAATTGCCGAGCTGCGTGCGCTTTTGGAGGCCATCCGGGCCCATCCGGGTGACGAGCCGATGCTGATCGAGTCCGATTCCCAGTACGCGATCAAGTGTGCCTCGGAGTGGGTGTCCGGTTGGAAGCGCAAGGGCTGGCGTACCGCCTCCGGCGAACCGGTGAAGAACCTGGACCTCGTGCGCTCCATCGACGAGGCGATCGCCGAGCGGACCGGCCCGGTGCGCTTCCGTTGGGTCCGCGGTCACGTCGGCAACCACTACAACGAGGAGGCGGACAAGCTGGCCGGGGAGGCCGCTCGTGCCGTCGCGGCCACCGTCGCTTCCGCCCCTGCGCCCGCCCCGCGGGCGAAGGCCACGACGCACTCCGCGCCGGTGTCGCCGGCGAAGAAGGTCTCGCGAGCCAAGTCGGTGGCGGCGCACACCGTCGTCCCGAACGAGAAGGAGCCGACGCTGTTCGAGGTCTCCGAATCGGACGAGTCGCTCACCCTCTTCTGATCAGAGGTCGAACAGCCGCGCACCGTTGCCGTGGCACACGGCGCTGACCCACGCCGCACCCAGGTCGAGCCGAGAAACCGCCTCCAGGGCATGGGCATACGGGTAGGGGATGTTCGGGAAATCGCTGCCGAACAGGATCCGCTCCTGCAGGTCGAGCAGTCGCGGAAGGTCGGCAGGCAGCAGCGGCGCGGCATCGTTGATGAAGTCGGTGAACGCCATCGTGGTGTCGAGCAGCACCCGGTCGTGGCGCTCGGCGAGTTCGAGGAACTCCGCGTACTCGGGCATGCCCATGTGCGCGATGACCAGACGCAGCCGGGGATATCGGGTCAGCAGCTCCGCGATCGGTCCAGGGCCCGTGAAGCGTCCGGGCGCGGGCCCTGACCCGCAGTGGATCACGATGGGGGTGCCTGCGTCCTCGAGGACGCCCCACACGCCATCGAGCAGCGGATCGTTCGGGGCGTAGTCGCCAACCTGGATGTGCGACTTGAACACCCGGGTGCCGTTCTCGAGCGCCGCGGTGACGTACTCGGCGGCACCGGGCTCGGGATAGAAGGTGGAGGTGTGCAGACAGTCGGGGTTGCGGGCCGCGAACTCGACCGCCCATTCGTTGAGCCACGCCGCCATGTGCGGCTTGTGCGGATAGATCATCGACGTGAACGCCCTGACCCCGTAGGAGCGCAGCCGGTCGAGCCGGACGTCCTCCTCGTGCCGGTAGGCGATGGGCCATTCCATGCCGGTCAACGGTCCGGCCGAGTCGAAGTACCTCCACACCTTGTCCATCACGTTCTTGGGCATGAAATGCGTGTGCACGTCGACGATTCCGGGCAGGTTCCACTGCTCGCGGAACGCGGTCACCGCGTCGATGTCGGCCTGCCGGGATTCGGGTTCGTCGATCACGTGACCCACCCTGTCATGCCCGGTTCGGCACTCAGAATCCGCCGTCGACCCGGACCACGGCACGGCCGGTGTAGGTCCCGGCACGTACCCGGTCCAGCACCTGGGAGACGTCCCGGATCGGCACCTCGTGCGCGATCGAGGTCAGATGCCGTGGACGCAGATCGCTCGCGAGGCGAGCCCACAGCGCACGGCGCTTGTCGATCGGCAGCTGCACGGAGTCGATGCCCAGCAGGGAGACGCCGCGCAGGATGAACGGCAGCACGGTGGTCGGCAGTGCAGATCCGCCGGTCAGCCCGCTCGCCGCGACCACGCCGCCGTAGCGGACGGTGCTGAGCACGTGCGCGAGCGTCGTGCCACCAACGCAGTCGACTGCGGCCGCCCATTCCGCCTTGCCGAGCGGGCGGGGCTTCGCGTCCGGGTCCTCGGGCAGCCGACCGATGACGGACGCCGCGCCGAGCGAGGACAGCAGGTCCGCGGCCGTGGGCTTGCCGGTCGACGCGACCACCTCGAACCCGGCAGCGGCGAGCAGGTCGACGCTCACGGTGCCGACGCCGCCGCTTGCGCCGGTGACCAGGACGGGCCCGTCGGCCGGGGTGATGCCGCGGTCGAGGACGGCCTGCACGCTCATCGCCGCGGTGAAGCCCGCGGTGCCGATGGTCGCCGCATCGCGGGGGGAGAGGTCCGAGAGCCGGACCACCCAGTCGGCGGGGACCCGGGCGAACTCGGCATATCCACCGTGACGCCCGGTACCGATCTCGTATCCGTGCGCGAGGACCAGGTCGCCGGGTGTGAACGAGTCGTCGTCGGAGGCGACGACCTCGCCTGCGAGGTCGATGCCGGGGACGATCGGGTACTCGCGCACCACCCCGCCCCGCGGCGTCACGGCGAGGGCATCCTTGTAGTTCACGCTCGAGAAGTGCACCTTGATGGTGACCTCGCCGGGCGGCAGCGCACCGGTGTCGAGGGTGCCGGGGGCGAGCGTGATCTCCCCGTCCTGGTCGCGTGCGATGTAGGCCGAGAACGTCGTCGTCACCGTTCCGAGCCTAGGGCGTCCGCCACCACGGGGCCAGGCTTCTCCTTGCGCTCCGCGAGGAATCCCACCGCCTCGACGACCAGGACCGGTTTTGCCGCGCCCTCCCGCTCGAAGGTCAGCTTGTTCAGGACCTGCGCGCCCCCGGCGATCTCGTGTACCGCGGTGATGGTGGCGCGCATGCGAATTCGGGACCCGACCGGTAGCGGCGCGGTGAACCTGACCTTGTTGTAGCCGTAGTTGAGCGCGTGCGCGAAGCCGTCGAAGGCGATCAGCTGCCCGGTGAAGAACGGGCCGAGCGAGAGGCTGTAGTTCCCGTGCGCGATGGTGGTGCCGAAGGGGCCGTCGGCGGCCCGCTCGGGGTCGACGTGGATCCACTGGTGGTCTCCGGTGGCGTCGGCGAAGGCGTCGATTCGCTGCTGCGTCACCTCGTGCCAGTCGGTGGGGCCGAGCACGGTCCCGATCAGCGCGGTGAGCTGGGCGAGGGTGCTCGGCCGGACCGGGTCGACGCTCGAGTTCGTCATGTCTGTCGCTCCCATGCTCCGCGTGGCATCACGCCTTCCTCTCAGTATGGGCCGCCGGAGGGGAGCAGGCCACGCACGGCGACGACCCGCGTTGCCGTATAAATACGGCATGTCAGGATCGGTTTCCGGGGATGATCGCGACGATGCGCCACCGTCGATGGCGCGGTCGGGTCTGCTTCGTGAGCTACCCGTCACCGAGCGCGGGCTGCGGACCCGGGCGGCGTTGATCGCGGCCGCAAGAAGGGTGTTCGAGCGCTCGGGCTACCTCGACACCCGCCTGATAGACATCACCAAGGCGGCCAAGTGCTCGGCCGGGACGTTCTACACCTACTTTGCGAGCAAGGAAGAGATCTTCGCCGCGGTTCTCGAGCTGGCGCAAGAGGACATGATGCACCCTGGCATGCCGCACGTGGCGGCCGAGGACGATCCCGCCGCGATCATCGCGGCCAGCAATCGGGCGTACTTCGAGGCCTACAAACGCAACGCGAAGCTGATGGGCCTGCTCGAACAGGTCGCCAGCATCGATCCAGAGTTCCGGGTGCTGCGGCAGCAGCGGGCCGACGCGTTCATCCGCCGCAACGCCCGCAGCATCGCGAATCTGCAGCAACGCGGACTCGCGGACCGGGATCTCGATCCGTTGCTGGCGTCGTCGGCGCTCTCGGGCATGATCAGCCGCCTCGCGTTCGGGTATTTCGTGACCGGCGGCGAGGTGGCGTCCCTCGATGACATAGTCGACACCGCCAACCGCCTGTGGGTGAACGCGCTCCGCATCGCCCCCCGCGGCTGACGCCGCACCACGCTTCTCTGCTGGTCAAGGGGTGAAACGGGCCGCATAGTTGAATCTGAGTCCGAATTCAACTATACAGTTCGACAACGCTCGGATCAGGTCTCACCGCGAGGAAGAGGAATCGTTGTGAAGGTTGCGCAGAGGGTCGCCATCGTGACGGGCGGCGGGGGCGGTATCGGTGGCGCGCTCGCCGCACGGCTCGCCGCCGAGGGTGCGAGGGTCGTCGTCGCGGACCTCGACGAGGCCGCCGCGCTCGCCGTCGCCGCGAGTGTCAACGCCGAGCACCCAGGTTCCGCGGTCGGCTCGGGCGCGGACGTCTCCGACACGTCCGCCATCCAGCGACTGATCTCGCTCGCCGAGTCCGAATTCGGGCCGGTGGACCTGTATTTCGCGAACGCAGGGATCAGCGGCGCGCCTGGGCTGGAGGCGACCGAGAGTGACTGGGACCTGTCGATCGACGTCAATTTGCGGGCCCACATCCGGGCCGCGCAGTTGTTGGTCCCGCAGTGGCTCGAACGGGGCGGGGGCTACTTCGTCAGCACCGCGTCGGCGGCAGGCCTGCTGACCCAGATCGGTTCCGCCACCTACTCGGTGACCAAGCACGCCGCGGTCGGCTTCGCGGAGTGGCTCAACGTGACCTACGGCGATCGCGGGATCCGGGTCAGCTGCCTGTGCCCGATGGGCGTGAACACGAAGCTGCTCTACGAGGGGGAGGAATCCGGGGACGCCCGAGGCGTCGCGGCGACGCGGGCCGTGACCTCCGCGGGCGACGTGCTCGAACCGGCGCAGGTCGCCGACGACGTGCTCGCCGCGATGGACGAGGAGCGCTTCCTGATCCTCCCGCACGCGGAGGTGCTCGAGATGTACCGCCGCAAGGGGGCCGACTACGACCGGTGGTTGCGTGGGATGCGGCGCTTCCAGGCCGGACTGCTGCCGGGCGCCTGATCGCCCCTCCACGATTCCTTCCTCCCCACCTGTCAGGAGTTCACATGTCCCTGTTCGATGTCTCGGACCGCGCCGAGAAGATCCGGGCCGACCTGCTCGAGTTCATGGACTCGCATATCTACCCGGCGGAAGCCGTCTACGAGGAGCAGATGCGGGCCGTGGGAGACCCCCACTTCCAGCCGCCGATCATCGAGGAGTTGAAGGTCGAGGCGCGAAAGCGGGGACTGTGGAATCTCTTCCATCCGCATCCCGGGACCGGGGCCGGCCTGACAAACCTGGAGTACGCGCCGCTGGCCGAGATCATGGGTCGCAGTCACCTCGCCTCCGAGGCATGCAACTGCAACGCACCCGACACCGGCAATATGGAGGTCTTCGAGATCTTCGGTAGCGATGAGCACCGCGAGAAGTATCTGAAGCCGCTGCTGGACGGGAAGATCCGCTCCGCCTTCGCGATGACCGAGCCCGACGTCGCCAGCTCCGATGCCACCAACGTCGAGATGCGGATGGAGCGCGACGGCGACGAGTTCGTCCTCAATGGCCGTAAGTGGTTCGCTTCCAACGCAATGCACCAGAACTGCCGGGTGCTGATCGTGATGGGCAAGACCGATCCGACGGCCGAGATCCACCGCCAGCAGTCGATGCTCGTGGTGCCGATCGATGCACCCGGTGTCACCGTCGTGCGCAACCTGCCGGTTTTCGGCTACCACGATCGGGAGGGCCACGCGGAGATCACCTTCGAGAACGTGCGGGCCCCGGTCAAGGACGTGCTCAAGGGTGAGGGCGAGGGCTTCGCGATCAGCCAGGCCCGCCTCGGCCCCGGCCGCATCCATCACTGCATGCGGGCGATCGGGATGGCCGAACGGGCGCTGGAACTGATGTGCAAGCGCGCGCAGTCCCGGGTCACCTTCGGCCGTCCGATCGCGGACCGCTCCAACATCCAGGACTGGATTGCGGAGGCGCGCATCGAGATCGAGATGACCCGCCTGCTCACGCTCAAGGCCGCGTACCTGATGGACACGGTGGGCAACAAGGAGGCGCGCACCGAGATCGCCGCGATCAAGGTCGCCGCCCCGCAGATGGCCCTGAAGATCGTCGACCGGGCCATCCAGGTGCACGGCGGGGCGGGCGTCACCGACGACTTCCCGCTGGCGATGGCGTACGCGCACCTGCGGACCCTGCGCCTCGCCGACGGGCCCGACGAGGTGCACAAGCGGGCCATCGCGAAGCAGGAACTGCGCAAGTACCGGGCCAACCGGCCCGCCGGGGCCTGAGGTGGGCGAGACCGTCGGACTCGACCCGGCCGCGGTGACGCGGTGGTTCGGCTCGCTCGGGGTGGGATTCACCGCCCCGCTGCGCTTCGACCGGATCGGGCTGGGCCAGTCGAACCTGACCTTCCTGGTCCGGGATGCCGAGGACCGCAGGTGGGTCCTGCGGCGCCCGCCGCTGGGGCACCTGCTCGCCTCGGCACACGACGTGGCACGGGAGGCGCGGATCATGGCCGCGCTCGCCGAGACCGAGGTGCCCACGCCCCGGATCTTCGGGGTCGCCCAGGACCCATCGATATCCGAGGTGCCGCTGGTGTTGATGGAGTTCCTCGACGGCCAGGTCGTCGACACCATGCCGATCGTGGAATCGCTTGCCCCGCAGCGTCGCAGGGACATCGGGGTCTCGCTGCCGCGGGCCCTGGCCAAGATCCACGCCGTGGACCTCGAGGCGACCGGCCTGACCGACCTCGCCAGCCACAAGCCGTACGCCCAGCGCCAGCTCAAGCGGTGGGCCGGCCAGTGGGAGGTCACCAAGACCCGCGAACTGCCCGAGCTCGACGACCTGACCAGACGGCTGGCCGCGGCAGTCCCGGAACAGCGCGAGGTCGCGCTGGTGCACGGAGACTTCCACCTGCGCAACGTGATCGTCTCGCACGAGACCGGCGAGGTGATCGGGGCACTGGACTGGGAGCTGTCCACGCTCGGCGAGCCCCTTGCCGACATGGGCAGCATGCTCGCCTACTGGCCGGAGCCCGGGGAGGACGCGATCGGCGACTTCCCGGCATCCACGGTGACGGGTTTCCCCACCCGAGCGGAGCTCGCCGGGCTCTACCTGGAGGAGACCGGCCGAGACGCCGAGGCGTTGAAGTTCTGGCATGTGCTGGGCCTGTGGAAGATCGCCGTCATCGCCGAGGGTGTCATGCGCCGGGCCATGGAGAACCCACAGAACAGGGCGGCCGCGGGCACACCCACCGCCGAACAGATCGAAGCGCTCGTCCGCAAGGCCCGCGACGTCGCGACGGACGCCGGGATCTGATCGATTCTCACCCACCATCCATCGACGTAGTTCTCAGGAGAGGCATCATGAAGGCTTGGCGCGTCAACGAACTCGGCGAACCCCGCGACGTACTGAGGCTCGAGGAGGTCGCCGACCTCGCGCCCGGCCCCGGCCAGCTCATGGTCCGGGTGTTGGCTGCGCCCGCGAACTTCCCCGACGTGCTGCTGTGCCGCGGCGAGTACCAGATCAAGCCGCCGCTGCCGTTCACCCCCGGCGTCGAGTTGTGCGGTGAGGTGGTCGCGGTGGGTGAGGGTGTCACCCGGTTCGCGGTCGGGGACCGGGTGATCGGCAACCCGAGCCTGCCGGGTGGCGGGTTCGCGGAGCTGGCGGTCATGGAGGAGTCGAACACCTTCCCCGCACCCGCCGCTCTGGATGATGCCGAGGCGTCCGCGCTGAGCATCGGCTACCAGACGGGCTGGTTCGCGCTGCACCGCCGCACCCAGCTGCTGCCGGGCGAGACCCTGCTGGTCCACGCCGCCGCGGGCGGGGTGGGAAGTGCGGCCGTGCAGTTGGGGAAGGCCGCAGGCGCGAAGGTGATCGGTGTGGTCGGCGGGCCCGACAAGGCCGAGTACTGTCGTCGACTCGGGGCGGATCTGGTGATCGACCGACACACCGAGGACATCGTGGCGGCGGTCAAGGACTTCACCGGCGGCCGCGGCGCGGACGTGGTGTTCGACCCGGTCGGCGGCGATGCGTACACGAAGTCCACGAAGTGCATCGCCTTCGAGGGCCGGATCATCGTGATCGGGTTCGCGGGCGGCACCATCCCACAGCCGGCCCTCAATCATGCGCTGATCAAGAACTACTCGATCATCGGGCTGCACTGGGGCCTGTACAAGGCGTACAACCAGCAGGCGATCGACGACTGCCACATCGAGCTGACCCGGCTCGCCGAGGAGGGGGTGATCAAGCCGCTGATCAGCGAGCGGCTCTCGCTCACCGAGGTGGCGGACGGCATCGGCAGGCTCGGCGATGGCACCACCGTGGGACGGATCGTGTTCCAGCCCTGAATCGGAAGGAACGACTGATGGCCGACGGTGACCCCGAATCGATCGACTCGTTGACGCTGCTGCGCGGCGTCAACGAGACCGCGGGATGATCGACACCGCTTGTGGTTTCGCGGCGGCGACAGTAGTCGGGCAGGTGCTCGCCGCGCAGTGTTCGGTGAACTTTCTGTCCCCGGCCGTCGGCGACGAGTTCGTCGCGCGCGCTGTGGTGGTGAAAGCAGGCAAGCGGCAGGTGTTCACCACGGCCGAGTTGTATGCGGAGCGCGACGGAGCGAGCAAGCTCGTCGCGACGGGCACAACAATATTGGCGGTACCTGCCTGAATTCTCTGTAGTGCAACGGGATTCGCGTTCAGAACGGCGGTGGTTCGTCCAGGTCGATGACGAGGATCGGTCCTGCCGGGTTGCGGGGTTCGGGGTGCCGTGTGCCTGGTGGCACGTGGCTGTCGAGTAAGTAGGCGAGGTCGTTCTCGACGGTGCGGCCGCTGTTGCTATAGGCGAGGTCGCGGAGCGTGAAGTCGTCCGCAGTGTCGTGATGGTCGTGGTTGTGCTCGTCGTCCGGGTCGGTGAAGGGGCCGTTCGGTTCGGTGACGGTGATGGAGCCGTATGGGTCGGTCCACCGGAGTAGGCCGGATCCGAGTTGTGTGACGGTCCAATAGCCCTCGGTCTTGAGGCGGTGGTGTTTTCGGCAGAGGCAGGCCAGGTTTTGTTCGACGGTCAGCCCGCCGTTCGCCGGGTTGGTGTGGTCGAAGGGGATTGTGTGGTCGAGGTCGCAGTCCTGCGCACGGGCGGTGCAGTTCGGGAAGCGGCAGGTGCCGTCGCGGGTGCGGATGATCTCGGCGAGGCGTTTGCTGGGTTGGTAGGTGCGGGCCTCGCGGGAGATCTTGCTCCGGTTGCGGATGCTGGACGGGGTGATGCCTGCGGCCATGAGAGCTTTGCCGACCCCGAGGATCGGTCCGTGTGGGGCGGTGGCGACCCTGCGCCCGGAGACGCATGGTCCGTCGGTTTCTGTTGTGCCGTCGAACAGTTCGGGTGCGGCAGCACGGAGTTCATCGAGGAGATTCTCGATGAGGCGCGCGCGATCCTTGTCGGCCAGCGTCAGGACCTGCTTCCAGGTGCCGTCGGCGGCGATGTCGCGGGCGAGGTCTGCGTCGATGGCGCCGTAGCCGTGGAGGTATCCCGGGAGGTCGTCGAGGCCGAGCAGGGTGGTGGCGGAGACACCGACCATGATCGTGGCCTTCTCCCGTGGTGCGCGTGTGGTGACGTCCTCGGTCCCTAGTCGTCCCGTCACCTTCGTGGCGGTGCAGTGCTCGCGTCGGCAGTGGCAGGGCAGGTGGTCTGCGCCGTCGGTGAGGGAGATGAGTGCGTCGGCGCGGCGCTGGGCGTGGGTGCGGGGGTCGTCGGCGCACACCTGCAGCGACATCTCGCGTAGCCGCATGGACAGGCGTTGGGCACCGACGGTGGGGAGCAGTCCTTCCAAGGTGGACATGCCGTCGTCGGAGGCGTGCGTGCGGACGTCGCGATCCTCTTCGGCGCGTTCGCGGCGTCGGTGGACCCCGTCGGGGTCGTATCGGGCGATCAACCGCCGTGCGCGTTGCTTGAGCTTGGTCGAGGTCAGGTGATCGCCGTCGGACAGCAGTCGGTTCTCGATGTCGTCGAGTTTGTCGTCGGAGACGTTCGCCAGGGCGTCGACGATGGCGCGGGTCTGGGTGAGGTCGATCGTGCCCGCGGCGAACGCGGCCGAGACCCGGTGCAGGCGCAAGCGAAGCTCGCAGCCGAGGTCGATCATTCGGGCGGCGGCGCCTTCGGTGACGTGCAGGATCGCGGCGATCTCGACGTGGGCGAACTCGCCATGGTGGGCCTCGTTCTTGCCGCGGCGGGCGTCTTCCTCGCAGCGGGTGAGGTAGAGGGCGGTGAGGGCATGGATCTCGCGGAACTGTTCGCGGGCGATGTGGGCGTGGTGTTCCTGCAGCGTTGCCGGTTGCTCATGATCCGGCACGCCGTCGAGTAGTCCCGATGCCGACCCGCTATCGAACATATGTACGAGTCTAGCGAAGGTTGCCTACGGAATCCAGGGATTGCCGGCGAAGGATCCTGCCGAATGTCACGAGTTCGGCTGACGCAGTACGGGCTTGTCGATCTGTTCGCGGAGGATGTCGCCGTGACCTGCGTGCCTGGCGAACTCTTGGATCATTGCGAGCAGCGTCCATCGCATGCTGACCTTTCCCTCGCGGGGATTGTCCTTGGTGTCGTCGAGGTCGAAGCGGGACACGATTGCACGTGATCGTTGGCTTGCGCGCTCGAACTCGGCGATGACGTCTGCCAGCGACTCGTCGTCGGCGACGGCAAAGGTGCCCTCGTCGCGGCGCGAGTATCCATCGCATTCGGATTCTTCGAGTCCCGCCCAGAACCGTTGGAACCAGATCCGTTCCGCGGCAGCGGCATGCTTGATCAATGAGATCGGCGTCGTCAGCGACGTGACGAGTCGTCGGCGGGCATCGGCGTCAGACAGGCCGCGTGCGGTCTCGATGAGTGCTTCGCGGTTGCTGTCGAGCATGTTCTCGATGATCGCTCGCTCGGTGTCGTCGGTAATCTGGTTGGTGGTCATAGTTTTCACTCCATCTAGTTGTGGGTTGAGGTCGCGGTGGGTGTCGGTCGGGCTGAATGACACAAGGTGGTGCAGCGCCGATTGGTGTCGGGAGAGTCACGAAGCGTCCGGTGTCAGGAAACGGCCGGGAAGAAGGTGGGCAATCGATCCGCTCGTCGCGAGAATTGCGCGCGGAGCGTGGAGAGGAGGCAGGGCCGGCGTCAACGCCGTGGCTCAGGCCTGTCAGGAGGGCTGCTGCCCGGGGTCAGCATATCGCAGAGTTTCATTCCGTGCTGCATGTCGATCGGCAGCTCGGACCATCTTCGTTGTTGTTCGCACCGATTGCTACCCGGACCGCAAAAGAGGGCATCCGGTGGTCGGTCGGGGAAGTCGACCACCGGATGCCCTCTGTTGGAGCGGAACTCCGTTGTTTACCGCTCGATTCCCAGCTCTCGCAGCTGCTCCCAGTAGAGCTCCACGTTGCCGAGCTTGACGTCCTCATAGCCGCGGACGACGTCGGGCAGTGCGGCGATCGTGGTGGCCCTGTCATAGTTGGCCGAGTCCAGTTCGTCCGCGAGCCGCAGCACCATTGCGGTGTAGTGCGTCAGCAGTTCGCGCTCGACCTTGCGGACGTGGGCGTAGCCGAACGGGTCGAGCTTGGTCCCGCGGAGCACCTTGCCCTTGGCCAGCATCTTCAGTGCCACATGCGACTTCGGGCGGAGACCGATCTTCTTCTTGCGGCCCAGTGCCCGCAGGGCGGGCGGGTGCAGCTTGTAGGTGAGGTTCTCGCCGCCGGGGACCTGGGACGCGACGTCCTCGAGGAAGGCGGGATCGACAAGCATCCGTGCGACCTCGTACTCGTCCTTGTACGCGGTGAACTTGAACAGTCCGCGGGCGACGGCCTCGCTGAACTCCGTCCGGTCGGTGACCGTACGCTCTGCGGTCCAGATGGACTGCACCGCATCGATGTACCGGCGCGCGACCTTCGCGTTCTGGAACTCGACCAGCTCGCCTGCGCGAAGCTCCACGAGCCTGCGGACCTCACCGTCGAAGGTGGAGTCGGCGAGCAGGTGTGCCGGTGCGACGGCGGGGGTGCGGGCGACCCGCGAGGTGACCGCGGCGAACGCATCCGGATCGGCGAGCGCGACTCGACCCCAGCGGAAGGCGTCGATGTTCGCGGAGACCGCGATGCCGTTGATGCCGATGGCCTCCTCGATGGCCTCGGCGGGCAGCCGCAGGCCACCGCTCTGGAAGGCCGCGCCGATCAGCAGGAAGTTCGCGGCGGCGGTGTTGCCGAACAACTCCTGCGCGGCAGCCAACGCATCGAAAGCACTGAGCGACTTGGATGCCGAGCCGAGACGGTCGAGCAAACCCTGCTCGTCCGGGTACCGGACGGACTTGTCGTAGACCATGTCGCCGGTGGGGGTCTGGCTGGTCGACGCGACCGCGACCGTGGTGTCCGCGCTGCCGTAGCCCAGGTTCTTGTTGTCGGTGGCGGTGAGGAGGTCGAAGGCGACGATGCAGTCGGCGCTGCCCGGCGTCAGTCGGTTCGAGGGCTCGAGCGCACCCGGGGAGAATCGCAGGTGCGAGACCACCGGTCCGGCCTTCTGACTGAGACCGATCTGGTCCAGGGACTCCACCTCGTAGCCGGCGCGCAGGGCGGCGGTGGCGAGCACCTGGTTGACGGTGACGATGCCGGTGCCGCCGATGCCGGCGAGGAAGACGTTCTGGGTCGAGGTCAGCTCGGCGAGATCCGGCTCGGCCACGAGCGGCGGCACGGGGCGCTCGACCCGGGCGGACTTCTTCTTGCCCGGCACCACCTCGACCGTGACGAACGACGGGCAGTCGCCGTCCAGGCAGGAATAGTCTGTGTTGCACGAGGTCTGGTCGATTCGGGTCTTACGGCCGAACTCGGTGTCCACCGGCTGCACGGACAGGCAGTTGCTCTTGGTCCCGCAGTCGCCGCAGCCCTCGCAGACGGCCTCGTTGATGATCACGCGGGTGTTGCGGGTCGGCAGGGTGCCGCGCTTGCGCTGACGGCGTGCGTCGGCGGCGCAATGCTGGTCGTAGATCAGCACGGTGACGCCCTCGACCTCGCGAAGCTCCTTCTGCGCCTCGTCGAGGCGATCCCGGTGCCACAGCTTGACGCCCTTGGCGAGCTGTCTCTTGGTGTGCCGCTTGGGGTCGTCGGCACAGATGATGATCCGCTTGACGCCCTCGGTGGTGAGCTTGTGGGTGAGCTTCGCGACGGACAGCGCGCCCTCGGCGTCCTGGGCGCCGGTCATCGCGACGACGTCGTTGTAGAGCAGCTTGTAGGTGATGTTCACCCCGGCCGCGACGCAGGCCTGCACGGCGAGCTGGCCGGAGTGGAAGAAGGTGCCGTCGCCGACGTTCTGGAACAGGTGCTTGACGTCGGTGAACGGCGCCTGGCCGATCCACTGGCTGCCCTCGCCGCCCATCTGGGTCAGCCCGGTGACGGCGCTGTCCTCGCGATTGGAGATGGTGACCATGGTGTGGCAGCCGATGCCGCCGCCGCCGATCGATCCCTCGGGCAGAGCCGTGGATCGGTTGTGTGGGCACCCGCTGCAGAAGTAGGGGGTGCGGGTGGCGGAGAGCACCTCGAGCGAGAGTTGCGGGGGCAGAGCCTTCTTCAGTTCCACCCGGTTCTTGAGCACCCGGCGGAGGGGGCCGAGCAGCCGACCGGCGGTCAGCTCGCCGTCGACGGGCATCAGCGGCCTGCCCGCGGCATCGCGCTTTCCGAGGATCTGCGGGGTGTGCTCGCTGCCGTAGAGGATCTCGCGGATCTGCGTCTCGATGAAGGCCGTCTTGTCCTCGACCACGATCAGCTGCTCGAGTCCCGCGGCGAACTCGCGGACCTTCTTCGCGCCGAGCGGGGTTGGCATGCCGATGCGCAGCAGCCGGATCCCGGCGTGGTGCAGCGCGGCCTCGTCGACGCCGAGGTCGAGCAGGCCCTGGCGCAGCGAGTCGAAGGTGGTGCCGGTGGCCGCGAAGCCGATCGTCGCGCCGGTGGGGTCGACCTCGATCACATCGAGATCGTTGGCCTCGCCGTACGCGCGCACCACCTCCCAGCGGGGCCCGTACAGGTCGGCCTCGGCGATGACACTGTCCGTCGGCACCGCCATCGGGCGCTGCTTGTAGACGAACGGCTTACCGTCCCATTCGATCTCGGGGACGGTGATGTCGATGTTCGACACCCGGCCGTCGACCGTCCAGGCGCCGTCCGCGACGTCCGCGACGACCTTGAGGGCGACAAGGCAGCCGGAGGCGCGCGACAGCGCGACGCCGTGCATGCCCATCGTGATCATCTCTTCGGCGTTGCGGGGGAACAACACCGGAATCCCAAGCGCGGCGAGGGTCCGTTCGCTGACCGCGGGGACGGTGGACGACTTGGAGGCGGGGTCGTCGCCGACGAGCAGCAGCACGCCGCCCTTGGGGTTGACCCCGTACATGTTCGCGTGCCGCAGGGCATCGGTCGCGCGATCGACGCCGGGGCCCTTGCCGTACCAGACACCGATGACGCCGTCGTGCGTCGCCTGCCCAGCGGGAAGGTCAGCCTGGCTGCCCCAGACGGCGGTGGCGGCGAGCTCCTCGTTGAAGCCGGGCACAAAGGTGATGTCGTGCTCGGCGAGCACCTGAGGCATCCCGTGCAGCATCTTGTCGACGCCGCCGAGCGGGCTGCCCTGGTAGCCGGAGACGAAGGTCGCGACCCGTCGGCCCGCGCGGATGTCGTGGACGTGCTGCTCGACGAACTGGCGCGCAATCGCCTGGACGCCGGTCAGCAGCACCGGGCCCGACCCGGACCGGTAACGGTCGTCGAGGTCGTAGGGAGCGGGCAGCGCCGCCGTCGGGGTGACGGGACGATCGGCCAGTTCAGTCATCGCGGTCCACCGTTTCTTCGCCGCATCGGATCACGTTGCGCGCATAAATCGGGCATCAGGTGTAGCAATGATTTGCCCAGGTGGTGTGACCGTCAACACCCGCTAATTGAGCTGAAAGATATGATCAGTTGTGACCCACAACACTGGAATGAGGTCGACATTGTGATCAGCATCGATCGACTCGACGCGTCGCTGCTCAAACTGCTCACCGACGATCCGCGCGCCGGGGTGATGGAGCTGGCCGCCCGCCTCGGCGTCGCCAGGAACACCATCGCCTCTCGGATGCGGCGCCTTGAGGAGACCGGAGTGGTCACCGGGTACCGCCCGGACGTCGACCTGCCCACCCTCGGGCTGCCGGTGCAGGCCTTCGTCGGTGCCGAGCTGGAACAGGGCCGCATCAAGGACGTCATCGAGGACCTGCGCGGGGTCCCGGAGGTGCTGGAGGTGCACACCACGACGGGTCGAGAAGACCTGCTGATCCGGATCGCGGCGCCCTCGCACGAGGAGTTGCTGCACGTGCTCGAGAGCATCCTCGGCCTCGACGGCGTCGCGCACACCACCACCACGCTCGCGCTGACGACGCCGGTGAAATACCGGACGCAGCCGCTGGTCGATCACATCACCCGCGAGGCGGGCCACGGTCGGTCGGCTGCGTCGTACCGAGGCGACGGCTGACGGATACGACCAATCGGTGGATGACATGTACATGCTGGATGCCCGTTGTTTGACTGGACCTGTCGGTCTCATATGAGGACGACAGGACACGGGAGGTGTCTCATGTCAGCTGAACAGAACATCGAGATCACGAAGAAGGGATACGCGGCCTTTTCGGCCGGGGACGCTGAGGCGGCGATGGAAGCCCTCGCGGACGACATCGAGTGGATAGTGCCCGGTGACAGCGCGGTCAGTGGCACCTACCACGGCAAGGCCGAGGTCGGCGGACTGTGGATGAAATTGGCCGAGAAGGCCCTGGCGACCAAGCCCCAGCACTTCTTCGGCGATGACGAGAGGGTCGTGGTGCTGACCCAGGTGACCGCGGGCGGGGAGAGCTGGGACGCCGCCGATGCCCTCACGTTCAGGGACGGGAAGGCCGTCAAGATCCAGACCGCGGGCGACACGGTCAAGTACGAGAAGGTGTTCGGTTCCCGCTAGCGGGCTCGGGTCGTGAGGTCACGCGCGTCAGCCGGCTGACGGCGACCTATGGTCAGAGGATGACCATCCCCGCCGCGCATCCCGATGTGGTGGAGACGACGCTGGTCAGCGCTCGACCGCTGGCGCTGGCCGGCACTCTCGCCCCGCTCGGCCGCGGCCGGTACGACCCCTGTCACCGGACCACCGCCGACGGCGCGCTCTGGCGGACCTCGCTGATGCCGACCGGCGCGGTGACCTATCGGCTGATCCAGGCAGGCGCGACGTCGGTGTCGTGCCGCGCCTGGGGCCCGGGTGCGGCGGAGTTCGAGACCACCCTGGCCGGCCTGCTGGGGGAGTCGGACGACACCGCCGACTTCGCGCCCGAGCACCCCAAGGTGGCCGAGGCCCATCGGCGCTTCCCCGGGCTCCGGATCCCCCGAACCGGCCGGGTCTTCGAGGCCTTGGTGCCCGCGATCCTGGAACAGCGGGTGCACACCGTCGCGGCCCGCGCGTCCTGGCGGCGGCTGGTCGCCCACTACGGCGCGCCCGCGCCTGGCCCCGCGCCGGAGGGAATGCGGGTGCCGCCCCCGGCCGAGGTGTGGCGCCGGATCCCGTCCTGGGAGTTCCATCGGGCTGGGGTGGATCCGCGCCGCTCCCGCGCGATCGTCACGGCGGCGGCCGTGGCGAACCGGCTGGAGGAGACCGCAGCGATGTCGGCACCGGACGCCGCGGCCCGGCTCCGGGTGGTCCAGGGGATCGGGGAGTGGACGGCGGCGGAGGTCGCCCAGCGGGCCCTCGGCGACGCCGACGCGCTCTCGGTGGGGGACTTCCATCTGTCCGCGATCGTCGGGTGGTCGCTGCTCGGGCGCCCGCTGGACGACGCGGGGATGGTCGAGTACCTCGAATCGGTGCGGCCACACCGGCATCGGGTGGTCCGGCTGCTCCAGGTGAGCGGCCAGGCGGTCAAGCCCAAGTTCGGGCCGCGCACCCCGATCACCGATCACCGCGGGCGCTGAGTTCGCGGAGCGGGGAGATTCTTTCCCATGGGGCGGTTTCGTCTCGCCGAACCGGCACGGCCGGGTGCACGATGGTGTTCGATTGACGACGGCGCGCTACCGACGCCACGGCAGTGGGAGGCAATCAATGGGTCAGGTCCAGGAACGCATCGAGCAGTTCGCGGAGGAGATCCGCGCCGAGGGTGTGGAGGGCGACCGGCTCATGCGGCTCACCGACACCTCCGCGAAGCGGCTGCGTGAATCGGGCGCGATCCGCATGCTGCAGCCGAAGCAGCACGGTGGGCTCGAGGTCCACCCGCGCGAGTTCGCCGAGACGGTCATGAGCATCGCCGCGATGGACGGCGCCGCCGGATGGGTCACCGGCATCGTCGGCGTCCATCCGTGGGAGCTGGCGTTCGCCGACCCGAAGGTGCAGGAAGAGATCTGGGGCGCGGATCAGGACACCTGGGTGGCGTCGCCGTACGCGCCGATGGGCGTCGCCAAGGCGGTCGACGGGGGCTACGTCCTCAACGGTCGCTGGTCGTTCTCCTCGGGCACCGATCACTGTCAGTGGGCTTTCCTCGGCGCCCTGCTCGGCGACGAGAACGGCGCGCCGGTGATGCCGCCGGTCCCGCTGCACGTGATCCTGCCGCGGTCGGACTACCAGATCGTCGCCGACTCGTGGGATGTCATAGGACTCCGCGGCACCGGGTCCAAGGACCTGATCGTCAAGGACGCGTTCATCCCGAGCTACCGCACGATGCTGGCCTCGGAGGTGATGGACGGCACCGCGGTGAAGAAGGCGGGCCGCACGGAGACGCTGTACAACATGCCGTTCTCCTGCATGTTCCCGCTCGGCATCACCTCGGCGGTCGTCGGCATCGCCGAGGGCGCGCTGGCCTGCCACATCGCCGCGCAGAAGGATCGCGTCGCGATCACCGGCACCAGGATCAAGGAGGATCCCTACGTCCTCTACGCGATCGGCGAGGCCGCGGCCGAGATCGCCGCGTCGCGCGCCGCGCTGCTCGAGACCGTCGACCGGTTCTGGGACATGACCGAGGCGGGCAAGGAGGTCGACTTCGAGGCGCGTGCCATCGGGCGTCGCACCCAGACCGCGGCGGCCTGGCGCGCGGTGCGCGCGGTGGACGAGATCTTCGCGCGCTCGGGCGGAGGCGCCCTGCACTACAAGTTCCCGATGCAGCGCTTCTTCCGGGACGCGCACGCGGGCATCGCCCACGCGATTCACGTGCCGGGCTCGATCTTCCATTCGTCGGCGCTCACCCAGCTCGGCGGCGAGCCGCAGGGGATCCACCGCGCGATGATCTAGGCGGCTCCGCCGCCCGTGCGTGGTTGACGAGTCCCAGGACTCCTCAACCGCGCACGGGCGCGCAGCGCCTTCACTCGACGATCAGGATGCTGTGCATCTCGGGGTGATAGACGCAGTGGAAGGTGTACCCGCCTGCGGTGGTGGGGGCCGTGAAGGTGGCGGACTCGTTGCCGTCGACGTGGACGTCGAACAAGCCCTCGGTGTCGGAGGTGACCGAGTGCTCCGGTCCGGCACCGTTCCTCACCACGATCTCCTCGCCAGGACGGACCGACGGCGGGGGTGTGAAGGTGGAGTTCTCGATGGCGATCACCGGCGCCCCGGAGTCGGGCGCGACGGCCGTGGTGTACGGGTGATGCTCGGATCCGTCGTCGGAGGAACACGCGGCCGCGAGCCCGGCCGCGATGGCGAGCGCGGCGAGTCCAGCCCGCCGATGTGCCGCCCGCCTTGGGGTGAACGGGGGTGTGGATCCGGGCATGTCGGGCCTCCGTCGGTCGATCGCGTGACGACGCACTGAGCAACGTTGCTGGAGTGGGTTCAGCCTAGGCCCGACCCCACGTCCGCGGTACCGCCGCGAGGCCCCGCGGTCGCCGGTCCGGCGAACACGAGGGTAGAGCGGATTTCAGTTCTTGACGCCCGCGGCCAGGATCTCCCGCGCCTCCGCCCGCCCGTCGAGGAGCCGGCTGGTGCGCAGCGTGACCTTCCACTGCCCGTCGACGCGGGCGAACTCCCAGCGGTTCGCGGTGATCCGGGCGACCCGGTAGGTCCCGGTTTCCGGCTCGTGCAGGACCAGTTGTGAGTGGCAGGTGGCGACCGCGATGTCGCCGTCGATCTCGATGTGCGGCGGGCCGATCAGGTGGCCGCTGCCCGCCTGGATGTAGGACTGGTGAGGCTTGGACAACACCATGGCCTCGATCTCGACGTGTCCTCGCAGGGAACCGGTGTCCACGTCGTAGACGCCGTCCTCGGTCCACATCCCGGCGACGGCCGCGCTCTCGCCGCTGTCCACCGCGGGCCCGTACGCGCTGATGATGCGCATCAGGTCGAGCTGGTCCTCGAGGAGCTGGACCCGGGCGGCGAGGGCGATGAGCAGGGTTTCGGTATCGGTCATGGATGAATCCTTCCTCACGATGGAGGTCGGTTGCTAGAGTCAGAATTGATTTCAGTTGTGGCGATCGGGCGGCCCCCCGATCAGGGCCGGAGGAGAATCCCCATGACGGTCGTCACCGAGTACGCGGTGCGCAACGACGCCGGTGAGGCGCCGCCCTCGATGATCGAACGCATGACCCTGATCCTCGATGCGTTCGACGGGCGGTCGGCGCGGTTGACGTTGGCGGAGGTGGCCAGCCGGGCTCGGCTGCCCCGATCGACGGTGCATCGGATTCTCGATTCGCTGGTGAAGCTGAACTGGGTGGAGCACGCGTCGTTCGGGTACCGGTTGGGTCGCCGCGCGCTCGCGATCGGCGGCGGGGACGGCGGGCAGGCGGAGGTCCGGGAGGCGGCAGCGCCGCTGCTGCACGAGCTGCACCTGCAGACCAGGATGGTGGTGCACCTGTCTGTCCTGGACGGGCACGAGGCCGTGTACCTCGACAAGATCGGCGGCCCGCTCGCCTCGTCCGTTCCCTCCCGGGTGGGCGGACGGGTGCCTGCGCACTCCACCGCGGGCGGGAAGGCGATGCTCGCCTGGCTCGCACCCGAACGGGTCGATGCGCTGTTCGGAAGCGGGATGACCGGGTGCACCGACCAGACCATCTCGGATCTCGGGGTCCTGCATCAGGAGCTCAGCCGGATCAGGCAGCGCAGGGGGCTGGCGTTCGAACGAGGCGAGTCCGCGCGGGGGATGGCCTGCGTCGGCGTCGGCATCCGCGGTCACGATGGCCCCGTGGCCGGGCTCTCGCTGTGTGGGGATGCGCGCATGGCGCCGCTGGAGCGGGTCGCGCCGCTGGTGGCCGAGGCCGCCCGAGAGATCACCCGAACGCTGTTACCCGAGCTCGGTCGCGGCTGGAGCTAGCGGGTCCGGCATCGCTTGGGGCGGCGTCGAATGTCCGGTGAGTGAACCCTTCGTTAATGTTGCGAAGCACCCCGTCCTTGAGTTGAACGATCGTTCATGAAGGGGTGTGATTACCCCGGCCGAGCGGCATCGTCGCTGGCAGCAGGCTGCCGACGCAATCGCCCGCAGTCCTCCACTTCGATCAGTCGGGAACGAGCATGAGCCGGGTTTCACGTCATAGAGGGTTTCGGTCCGCGGTGGCCGCGGGGGTTGTCGCGGTGGCGCTGGTCGGTGGACCGCTCTCGCAGCTCGCCCTCGCCTCGCCCGCGCAGGCCGCCGAGACCGTTCGCCAGGACGAGCCGGTCTGCGTGGGATCCAAGCAGGCCACGATGAGCGCGGTCTTCGACGCGGTCCTGCAGGCGTCGAAGCCGATCCTGCCCCAGCCGTACCTCGACAACTACGAGGGCATCCGCGCGGAGGGGCAGGCGCGGCTCAAATCGGTTGGCATCAGCACCCTCAGCGTGTCGAATCCCGCTTCCGTTTACTCGACCGACGACGAGGCGGGGATCAACAAGTACGGCGATCCGATCACCCAGTACATCGTCACGCAGCTCATGAACGTGAAGGCCGGGCGCGAAGGCGCGGTCATCCGCGCCGAGAACCTCACCCTCGGTCAGGCGATCGAGACGGCCTACGCCGTCATCTACACCACCGCCGTCATCCCGGCGAACATCGTCGCCGGCATGATCCCGTCGATGTTCGCGGTCGGGCCGGTCAGCGCCGGGACGCTCATCAGCCTCCCGCTGAAGCTGGGGACCAAGGGCTTCACCGCCATCTACGAGGCGGCCCGCGAGCAGCTCGAGACGAGCTGCGTGGTCTGGACGACCAAGGCCGTCGCCGACCGGGCAGGCGAGCCGGACCCGGCACTCGACTACGGGTTCCGGGCCCCCGCCTTCGTCGAGGCACTGGCGAGCGAGCTGGACATCGCCGGTCCCGACTGCCTGGCGGTGTCCGGCATGCCGCTGTCTCGGGTGCTGTCGCGGACCACGAGCCACCTGACCTCCGTCGAAGCCGATCCCGCCCGTCGTGCGCAGATCGAGGATCAGCGCTCGCGGCTGGAGTGGATCATGGCCAACGCGATGGTGCCTGCGAGCCTCATCCCCGCGCACCCGGACGACTTCTCGTCGATCGAGAAGTTCCTGTCCATGGGCCTCGGATTGGTCCCGAAGGTCGGCGGCGCGGCGACGGATGCACTGATCGGGTTGGGCCACAATGTCTTTGCCGGGAAGGACTTCAGCAAGCTGGTGCCGCTCGGCACTCTCACGGTCGGGGATTCGCTGACCGCCGCCTACTTCTCGTACGCACTGACCAGCCAGGTGATGGAACTCGTCTTCGACGAATCCATGAACGCGATGTCTGCCGCCTGGACCGGTGCCTCCGGCGGTGTCGGCGCGCTCGTCAACCCCTTCGAGTGGATTCCCTCGCCGTTCCCTCTGATCAATGCGCCGAACGTCTATGGGCTGGTGACGTACCACCACGTCCTGAACTCGGTCTGCATCGCCTCGGAGGCCGACAAGTAGTCCCAGCGGCATGTGTTCCCCAATCGCGGCGATCGGACGATGATCGAGACCACACTCACCCGCGCAGCAGAGGGATTGGTGGAGAACATGTCTGACATCCGTTCGCTCGGCTATCTCAAGGTGCAGACGCAGGACGTCGATCGTTGGCGCGGACTCGTGGTCGACGGCCTCGGCATGGCCGTCGGTTCCGGCCCCGACGAGGACGGGCTGTACCTGCGGATCGACGAGCGCCGGTCACGGCTGCAGGTGTTGCCGGGCGAGGTGGACAAGGTGCTCGCGGTCGGCTGGGAGGTGCGTGACCAGTTCGCGCTGCGAGCCGTGCACGATGAGTTGGAGAAGGCGGGCGTGGAGGTCCGCGAGCTGTCGCAGGGGGAGGCGGACCAGCGCGACGTGGAGCGCGTGATCACCTTTGCCGATCCGGCAGGAACCACCGTCGAGGTGTTCTTCGGTCCGGTGCTCGACCACAGCCCGGTGGTTACCCCGCACGGCGGCCGGTTCGTGACCGGGCCCGCGGGCCTCGGCCACGTCGTGCTGCCGACGCCGCACTTCCAGGAGACCTACGACTTCTATACGGAGGTCCTCGGCTTCCTGCCCCGCGGTGCCATGCGCCTCGGTGGGCCGGGCGCACCCGGCCCGGCCCTGCGGGTGCGGTTCCTGGGCATCAACCAGCGGCACCACAGCCTGGCGATCTGTCCGGCGCCGCCGTCGGAGGCCCCCGGGATGGTGCACCTGATGATGGAGGTCGACACCCTCGACGCGGTGGGCCAGGCGCTGGACCGGGTCGGCAAGCTCGGGTTCTCGATCTCGTCCACCCTCGGTCGGCACACCAACGACAAGATGGTCTCCTTCTACGTTCGCGCGCCCGGCGGCTGGGACCTCGAGTTCGGCACCGAGGGCATGCTGGTGGACGAGACCCACTACACCGCGGAGGAGATCACCGCGGACAGCTACTGGGGTCACGACTGGTCCGGCTCGGAGCCCCTCGCGGCGTTCACTCCCGAGTCGTAGCGTTCGGCGCCCCGGGGGCCGGGCGGACGCATATCGTGGATTGCCGGGGGCCACTCGCGGAGGAGTCCGGGATGACAATTCCATCGGCACAGGGCATCGCGCCCAGGTTCGACGGCCTGCTGGCCGCCGTCGTCAACTGCACGCTGAAGCGGTCGCCGGAGGTCAGTAACACTCAGGGGCTGATCGACCGGAGCGTCGGGCTGATGCGCGACGCGGGCGTCGCGGTCGACGAGATCCGCGCGGTCGATCACGACATCGCCACCGGCGTGTACCCCGACATGACCGAACACGGCTGGCCGAGCGACGAGTGGCCGCAGCTGTACGGGCGGATCATCGCAGCGGACATCCTGGTGCTGGCGGGCCCGATCTGGCTCGGCGACAACAGCTCGGTGATGAAGAAGGTCATCGAGCGCCTGTACGGCTGCTCGTCGATCCTCAACGACCGGGGGCAGTACGCCTTCTACGGGCGGGTCGGCGGCTGCCTGATCACCGGCAACGAGGACGGCGTCAAGCACTGCGCGATGAACATCCTCTACAGCCTTCAGCACCTGGGCTATGTGATCCCGCCGCAGGCGGACGCCGGCTGGATCGGCGAGGCGGGCCCGGGTCCGTCCTACCTGGACGAGGGGTCTGGCGGGCCGGAGAACGACTTCACCAACCGCAACACCACCTTCATGACCTACAACCTGATGCACGCGGCGGCGATGCTGAAGGAGGCCGGCGGGTTCCCCGCCTACGGGAACCAGCGGTCCGAGTGGGACGCCGGTTGCCGGCCGGACTTCGCGAACCCCGACTACCGCTGACAGCGTCCGCTGCGGCGGGGGTGTCGCTGGGATAACCTCTCGCCATGGCGTCAGCGGCCTCGGTGGGGCGATCGGCCGCGTGGACCGCTATGGCCATCGCGATGACCTTCGGCGCCACGGCCTGTATCGGAGCCGTGGACCGGGCCGACTTCGATGCGGCGATGCGAGCGCGCGGCGGCGGGATGACCACGGCCGTGGTCCGGGACGCGATGGCCGCCCTCGCGCTCGAGTACGGCGTCACCGAGTTGCAGGTCACCTCGGTGAACATCGGACCGGTCGAGACGGTCGAGGTGACCGTACGGAACCCTGCGCGTCCCGATCAGCTGGACAGTTTCACCTTCGACGGCCGATATCTGAGTGAACCGACCCCGGTACCGGTCAGTGCCCACGACGATCTCGACGCGCAATCCTTCAGTCTCGGAGAGGTTCCCGCGCTCGACCGCGTCGAGAGCCTGGTCGACGACGCCCTTGCGGACACCGCCTTTGACGACGGCCAGGTCACCGGCATCTCGGTCAACAGAACCGAGGCGATACGGCCGACGGTCATGGTCGAGTCGCCGCGGTCCCGGGCACTTGTCGTGTTCGATGCCGACGGGGCGATCTCGGGGGTACATCCGCCGTGACCGAACCCGTGGAACTCGGCGTGAACGCCGAGCGCGCGCGGCGACCGGTTGTCGCGCGGGCGTTGATCTGGGGAATGGTGATCGTCTTCGGCGCAGGCTTCCTCACGTTGACCTCCTCGGTGATCTGGCCGGGGCAGGCGCTCTACCTGGCCCCGTTGTTCTGCGAACAACCCATCGCTGAGGCCGTCATCGTCTCGGACACCTACGCCTCGGGGGATGGCACCTCGACGGACTTCACGCTCTACTGCATCGGCGATCGCGGTCAGACGATCGATGAGGGCTGGCTGCGGCCCTTTCTGATGCTCTGGGGTTGCTATGCCGTCGCGATCGTCGTGTTGGTGGTTGTGGTGGCGATCATCTCGCGGAAACCGACTACACCGGAGCAACACTCGCTGTAGCAGACCGTCCACGCATTCGGTGTGGCAGCGGTGGCGGACTTGCGCGGGCGCCGCGGTCGAGGTATTTCTGGATACAGCGTCGCGTGTCGATGACGGACTGCGTCAGGCATGGAGGCGTCGGACCGCAAGGGGTTTCCTTGACCATCTCGTTCAACCACACCATCGTCGCCGCGAAAGACAAGCAGCTCTCGGCGTACTTCTTCACCACGCTGTTCGGCCTCCCGGATCCGGTTCCGGCCGGCTTCTTTCTCGCGGTTCAGCTCGACAACGGAGTCACCCTGGACTTCGCCGAACCACCGCCCCACCTCGACGTGACCCCACAGCACTACGCGTTCCTGGTCTCGGAGGACGACTTCGACAGCATCTACGGTCGAATCCTCGAGCGGAAAATGGAGCACTGGGCCGATCCCCGGCAATCGGCCACGGGAATCAACACGAATGACGGCGGTCGTGGGACCTACTTCCTCGACCCTGCCGGGCACTTTCTCGAGATCATCACCCGGCCATATGGTTCGGGTAGATAAGGTTCGCTGACACGGTGGTGGCGGCACCCCCGATCGCGGGGTGTGGCCGCCACCGGCCAGAGGATCGGGCTTCTCAGCCGCTCGTCGTCGGAGAGCCACCGCTTCGGGTCGGCGGCAGGAACCTGCGCGCGACGTTCTCCTCGGTGGACGCGCCCGGCGACCACTGCGAGATCCAGGGGCCGGTGCCCTCGCTCGGGTCGAGCACCCCGGCCTCCAGCCAGGTGTACCGGCCGTCGAGGATGCCGTCGGCGAGCCGGTGGTCCACCTCGTCGCTGTTGTCCCACAGGGCCGCGAACAGCCGATCGATCCGGATCCGGGACTGCTGGCAGAACGCGTCTGCCAGCTCGTAGGCGGCGTCGCCCTGGCCGGGGTCCTGCCCGCGCAGCATCTCGGCTCGCACGCAGCTCGCCGACATCGCGAACAGTTCGGCGCCGATGTCCACGACCCGGCCGAGGAACGCCTGGTGCTTCTCCATCCCGGCCTGCCAGCGGGCCATGCCGTAGAAGGTGGAGCGGGCCAATTTGCGTGCGTTGCGCTCCACGAAGCGCAGATGCGTTGCGTTCCCACCGAATTCGCCGTACGACGTCGGGAGCTGGCCCTTGCCGGAGACCAGGTGCGGCAGCCACTTGGCATAGAAGCCGCTGGCGCCGAGCGCAGCCTTGGCCTTGTGCTGCAGGTCCGCCTTGGGGTCCGCGAGGTCCCCCGCCGCGGCCAGGTGGGCGTCGACGGCCTCGCGGGCCACCAGCAGCCGCATGATCTCGCTGGACCCCTCGAAGATCCGGTTGATCCGCAGGTCGCGAAGCTGCTGCTCGGCGGGCACCGCCCGCTCACCCCGCGCGGCCAGCGACTCGGCGGTCTCGTAGCCACGACCACCGCGGATCTGGATCAGGTCGTCGGCGATCAGGCAGGCCATCTCGCTCGACCACAGCTTGGCGAGCGCGGCCTCGATCCGGATGTCGTTGCGGCCCTCGTCGGCCATCTGTCCGGACAGCTCCAGCACCGCCTCCAGCGCGAACGTGGTGGCGGCGATGAACGACAGCTTGGCGGCGACCGCCCCGTGCTTGCCGACCTGCCTGCCCCACTGCACCCGTTCCGCGGACCACTTGCGCGCGATGAGCAGCGACCACTTGCCCGCGCCCGCGCACATCGCTGGGAGGGCGAGCCGACCGGCATTGAGGGTGGTCAGCGCGATCTTGAGCCCGTCGCCCTCGCGCCCGATCAGATTCGCGGTCGGCACCCGCACCTGGTGCAGACGGGTGACACCGTTCTCGATCCCGCGCAGGCCCATGAACGAGTTGCGTCGCTCGACGGTGATGCCGGGTGAATCCGCTTCGACCACGAACGCCGTGATCCCGCCGCGGTGCTCACTGCCCGGCTCGCCGGGGTGCCCCTCGCTGCGGGGCACTCGCGCCATCACCACGAGCAGCTCGGCGACCACGCCGTTGGTGGTCCACAGCTTCACGCCGTCGAGGAGATAGGCGGAGCCGTCCTCGGTCGGGGTCGCGGTGGAGGCCATCCGGGCCGGGTCCGATCCGACGTCGGGCTCGGTCAGCAGGAACGCGGACACCGCGCCCTTCGCGCAGCGGGGCAGGAACTCCCGCTTCTGCTCCGGGGTGCCCGCGAGCTTGAGCGGCTCGGGCACGCCGATGGACTGATGCGCCGACAGGAGCGCTGCGATGCTCGGGTGCACCGTCGCGACGAGCATCAAGGCCCGGTTGTAGGCGACCTGCGACAGACCGAGCCCGCCGTACTCCTCGGAGACCTTGAGGCCGAAGCAGCCGAGCTCGGCGAATCCCTTGACGTAGTCGTCGGGGATCCGGGATTCGCGCTCGATCACCGCCCCGTCCAGGGTGGCGCAGTACTTCTCGAGCTCGGCGAGGAACCGGTCGGTCTTGGCGGCCTCCGCGGGCGGCGGCTGGGGGAAGGGGTGCACGAGGTCGAGCCGCAGCCGCCCGAGGAAGAGCTCCTTCGCGAACGAGGGCTTGTCCCACCCGCTCTCCCTGGCTTCCTCGGCGACCGCTCTCGCCTGTTCCTCGGTGACCTCGGCCGGTGCAACCATGATCCGCCTCCTGGAAGGACGTGCCAGTTGTTACTGGCGAGTATCCTCCGGCGACGCCGGTTTGGGAACCCTACGACCGGGCGAGAATCACGAGTGCGGTCAACCCCGTGTCTCGCGCAAAGCCAATGCGAGCAGGCGCGACTCGATGATCTCGCCCGGGCCGCTCGGGTTCTGCAGCGACATCCGCTCGGCCGCCTCGTGGTCGTTCGTGGCCCCGCCGGGCAATGCGCGTAGCACCGTTCGTAGCCGTACGGATCGGTCGGCGGTCCTGCCCTTGAGCCAGCCGAGGGCCCGCGCCAGGCGCTGCTCGACGGGGGTGAAGTCGCTGCCGAGCGGGTACTCCGGCAGGGTGCCCTCCCGGCGCAGGGGCGCCAGCGCGGATCGCAGTCGCGCGGGGGTGTTCCCCGCGGTGACTGCGGGCAGGGCGAAGTCCCGCGGCAGTTTGCCTGCGCGGGTGGCCGCCTCGATCAGCGCTGCCTGGAACCGGGTGTCGGTGATCGCGGTCATCGCCGCGATGCAGTCCTCGTCGGTGCGGCCACGCACGTCGGCGACCCCGTACTCGGTGACGTACACGTCGCGCAGGTGCCGGGGGACGGTGGTGTGGCCGTAGTTCCAGAGCACGTTCGAGCCGGCCTTGTCTCCCGCCCCTCGGGTCGAGCGCAGCATCAGTACCGAGTGCGCCTGCGGCAGCGCGTGCGCCATCGCGACGAAGTTGTACTGGCCGCCGACGCCCGATACCAGCCGGCCGTCGTCCAGCGCGTCGGACACGGCGGCTCCGAGCGCGGTGGCCATCATGCAGGTGTTGAAGAACCGCGCGTGGCGGCGCTGCAGCCGTTCGAGCGTTTCGTTGCCGCCGTACAGCTCGTTGACCTCGCTGACGCGCTTCATGCCGATGCCGTCGCGGTCCGGGTACGGGAGATCGCGCAGCCAGCCGTAGAACTCCGGTGAGCCGAGATAGAAAGCGCCGTGGAGGAATTCGCCGTCACGCGCCACGATCGTGTGGTCGTCCTCGGTGGCGGTGCCCGCGTTGATGCGGGACATCACCTCGGCGTCGTCGACCACCCTGCGCTTGACGACACCGACCTCGACCAGTCGCTTGAAGCCCTCGTTGATCATCTCGGTGCACCCGTACAGGCCGTCGGTGAACGGTGCCAGCGCGGTGTCGTCCGCGTGGGGTGACCCGAGGGCGTGCAGCACCCTCCGGTAGGTGGCATTGTCGGTGTGCCGCAACGCGAGCGCGTGGCACAGCGCATCGGCCAGGGCGCCGATGCCGATCTGCAGGGTGCCGCCGTCCAGCACCAGGGTGCTGGCGTGGAAGCCGATCGCGTAGTCGGCGTCGGTGACCGGTTCGCGGGGCAGGCCGAACAGCTTCGGGTGCGGGCCCGGCGGGGTCAGCACTGCGTCGAAGAAGTCGGGATCGACGGCCGCGGTGCCGCCGAGCCACGGCAGTTCGGGGTCCACCTCGGCGATCAGCACCGGCCGCGGCAGGCCGCGCGCCGCGATCTCGTCGAGGGTGTCGAAGGTCAGGTCGGTGTTGCAGGACAGCGAGAGTCGGGTCCCGCCCGGCTCGCGGGCGACCTTCTGCAGCACCGCGTTCACGCCGCGGTCGGCGAGTGCCCGTGCGACGTGCGTGTAGTTGAGGCTCGCGTAGCGCTGCTGCGCCTGGGGCGAGGCCAGCAGCGCGCCCGATTGCAGGTAGAACTCCTCGACCTCGATGTGCGCAGGCAGCGCGTTGCGCTTGAGTGCCCGCACGTACGCCAGCCGCGGGAAGTCGTCGCCGAAGTGCCGCTGCAGGAACGGTCCGAGGAAGCGTGCCTGCAGGCCCTCGCCCGCGGCGGGCGGGTCCAGCGAAAGCGCGGTGTAGAGGTGCAGGCGTTGCGACGGGTCGGCTTCGACCCGCTCGTACAGTGCGTTCAGCAGGCGGTGCGGCTTGCCGAGCCCGAGCGGACCCGCCACGTGCAGCGGGCCGTCGGTGCGGGTCAGCAGCCATTCCGTGGCGTCATCGAGCGAATCGAACTGCACAGGCTCCCGGCGTGTCGGCATGGGCACACCCTAGGAGGCGCTCCGCGCCTGTGCGCGGTTGACGAGTCCCTGCCCTCGTCAACCGCGCACAGGCGGCGCAGCCGCCTACTTGTCCCACTGAGCGGAGTCGCCCGGACGGTGGTCCGCGCTTGATGTCAGGATCTATCCTGCGGGGACGGAATGCGGACAGAAGGCGGGGAGACATGCCCAGGCTTGCGGAGGCGCGCGACGCGGCCGAGCCCAGTTCGGTCGAACAGCGGGCGCGGTACGGCCGCATCCTGGACGCGGCCGCCGTGCTGGCCTCCGAGAAGGAGCTCGAGCGCGTCCAGATGCACGAGGTCGCCAAGTCGGCAGGCGTGGCCATCGGCACCCTCTACCGCTACTTCCCGTCGAAGACCCACCTGTTCGTCGCGGTGATGGTCGACCAGATCGACCAGATGGGCGTCGGCCTGACCAAGCGCCCGAAGGGCACCGGCTCGCCCGCGGACGCGGTCTACGAGATCCTGCTGCGCGCGACCAGGGCGCTGCTGCGCAGGCCCATGCTGGCGACGGCGATGATCCAGTCCGCGGCCACCTCCAACGCGGCCACGATTCCCGACGTCGCCAAGATCGACCAGCATTTCGACGCGCAGCTGCTCGACGCCGCGGGCATCGCGAACCCCTCCGTCCGCGACACCACGGTGATCCGGTTGATCGTGTCCCTGTGGTTCGGGCTGATCCAGTCCAGCCTCAACGGACGGGCGTCGATCCCCGAGATCGAATCCGACCTGCGGATCGCGTGCGACCTGCTGCTCGCGGACCTCACCGGCACCGTCCACTAGCGGACCACTCCGCATGCCGCACATACGTCCGTTCCGCCGCTCCGACCGCCGGCAGGTCACCGACGTGGTGAACGCCCACATCTCGGCCGTCGTGCCGGGATGGGCCATCTCGACCGACACCCTGATCTCCCAGCTCGAGGCCGATCCCGGTCAATGCGTGACCGACCCCTTGGTGCGGACCCGCGAAACCCTGGTGGCCGTGGTCGACTCCCGGGTGGTCGGCGCGGCGCACCTGCGGTGCTATCGGGATTCCCCGCACGTGGCGCCCGACCACCGCGGCTCGGGCGAGGTCGCCTGGATGGTCTGCTGGCCGAATCAGGCCGACGCCGCAGCCGAGCTGTTGGGCGCCGCGCTGCGCGTGTTCGAGTCATGGGGCGCACGACGAATATTCGCTGACGGCGACCTTCCGACGCCCGTCACCTTCGGAATCCCGGACTGCTGGCCGCACCTCGAGGAGTTGCTGCTCGGCGCGGGGTTCCTGCCCGCCGAGGGCGCCGTCGAGATACTCCTCGCGGGCGGGATCGAGACCCTCCCGGTGTCGGATGATTCTGCGTCCGAACAGATTCGGCGATCGGTGGGGGAACGCGGGGTTCGATTCACGCTCGGCGACGGCGGGACGGGGCAGGGTCGCGTCGAGACGATCGACGACTGCACCAGGGGCGGAACACTGTTGCGGCTCGCCGGATGGGCGGAGCTGGCAGACCTGAAGCTGCCCCCGGATCCCGGGGCAAGGGGTGCGCTCATGGGGATCGTCGCGGACTGGCTCCGAACTGGCGGCGTCGCGAACCTCTTCATCGCTCTCGGGCGGGGGGACGTCGAGCAGATGGAGTACCTCGAGGACCTCGGGTGGCGGCGACTGGCGACCGTCCGGCGCGGGTGGGAACGTACGTCGCGGCCGTAGCCGGGCATGCCGTTGCCAGGCCCGAGGAAATGGAATACATTCCAAAAAGTGGTCCTGCCACCCCCGGGTGCCGGTAACCCTCCCTGATGTTCGTGAACTCGCAGTGCGTGTCCGTTGCGGGTGATACCACCAATGTGCAGCTGAACACCATCGGCGAGCGCATCCCGGGTCTCCCCGAGACCCCCAGCCCGGAAAGTAGCAACTGTTATGAATCGCACCTTCGTTGTCGGCGTCGGCATGACCAAGTTCGAGAAGATCGAGAGCCGCGACTGGGAGTACCCGGACATGGTGTCCGAGGCGGTCGGCGCCGCGCTCGCGGACGCAGGCATCTCGTACGACCAGGTGCAGCGCGCAGCGGTTGGCTACGTGTTCCAGCCGTCGGCCGCAGGCCAGCGCGCGCTCTACGAGACGGGCCTGACCGGCATCCCGATCGTCAACGTCAACAACAACTGCGCCACCGGTTCGTCGGCGCTGATGATGGCCCGCGAGTGGGTGCAGGGCGGCATCGTCGACGTCGCGCTGGCAGTGGGCTTCGAGAAGATGACCAAGACCGCCCTCTCCGGCACCGGGGAGATGCCCAAGGTCTCCACGCTCGACGATCACCTGAAGGTCATGAAGGCGAAGCACGACTGGGGTCGCGGCCCCATGACGGCGCAGCTGTTCGGCAACGCCGCGCTCGAGCACATGGAGCGCTACGGCACCACCGCCGAGCAGATCGCATCCGTCGCGGTGAAGAACCACAAGCACTCGGTGAACAACCCGTACGCGCAGTTCCGTGACGAGTACACGCTGCAGCAGGTGTTGGACGACAAGATGATCCACGCGCCGCTCACCCGCTCGCAGTGCTCGCCGACCTCGGACGGTGCGGGCGCAGCGATCGTCGTCAGCGAGCGCTTCGTCCGCGAGCACGGACTCGAGGACCAGGCGATCGAGATCGTCGCGCAGGCGCTCACCACGGACACCGCGGAGGCCTTCGCCGACCAGTCGATGATCGACGTGGTCGGTGCCCCGATGACGCGTGCGGCAGCCGCGCAGGTGTTCGCCGAGTCCGGGCTCACGATCGAGGACGTGGACGTGATCGAACTGCACGACTGCTTCGCGATCAACGAGATCATCACGTACGAGGGCCTCGGCCTGTGCGAGGCGGGCGAGGGCGGCAAGCTGGTCGAGTCCGGTGCCACGACCTATGGCGGTCAGTGGGTGGTCAACCCCTCCGGCGGCCTGATCTCGAAGGGCCACCCGCTCGGCGCCACCGGCCTTGCGCAGTGTGCCGAGCTGACCTGGCAACTGCGCGGCAAGGCGGACGCCCGTCAGGTCGACGGTGCCCGTGTGGGTCTGCAGCACAACCTCGGCCTCGGCGGCGCGTGCGTGGTCACGCTGTACCGGGCCGGAACCCTGGAGCTCAGCTGATGGACCTCGGCAGCCACCCCACCTTCGACAGTCATGACGACGGAACGGTTCTCACCTCCGCCCCGCAGGACGCTCCGGTGGACCGGGCCACCGCCGCGGCCCGCCGGGTCGTCGACGCGATGCTGCGCACCGACCGCGCGAACGCGAACCTCGACCGGGTTGCCGAGGAGCTGAACAGCATCGCCGATCACCTCGAGGAGCACGCTCCCGCCGTGGCGGAACGTCTGATCGACATGTGGAACGGCGAGGGCGTGACCCGGCACGACCCCGTCACCGGCCCAGAGAACGCCATCGCGCCGCCGATCGTGCTCGAGGGTCTGAGTGATGGCTCGGTGCGGGGCGAGGTCAACCTGACCATGCCCTACCAGGGGCCGCCGGGGTGTGTGCACGGCGGCGTCTCGGCGCTGATCCTGGACCACGTGCTCGGCGTCGCGAACGCATGGGGCGGCCAGGCGGGCATGACCGCGCAGCTGAACGTGCGGTACCACCGCCCGACCCCGCTGTTCGAGCCGCTCACCGTCACCGGGAAGCAGATGTCCGTGGAGGGTCGCAAGATCAACACCGTCGGCAGCATCACCACCGCGGACGGCGAGGTGTGCGTCTCGGTGGAGGGACTGTTCATCGACGCCGCGGTGCCACGCCCCCGGTAGGCCGCCGCGCCACCCGTGAGTCCTTCTAGCCCTCTGGCGGACCAGAAGGACTCACGGGCGGCGCAGCCGCCTCAAGCAGTTGCGCCAGGTGGACGCCCTCGCGTCCGGCGAGCTGATCGGCCTGGGTCCGGCAGGAGAAGCCGTCCGCCAGCAGCACGGCATCGGGTCCCTCTTCCCTGAGCGCGGGCAGGATCCCGTTCTCGGCCACCGCGGTCGAGACGTCGTAGTGGCCGCGTTCCATCCCGAAGTTCCCGGCCAGACCGCAGCACCCGGCGATCTCCCGGACCTCGGCGCCCGCCCGCGCCAGCAGCGCCCGATCGGGGGCGAAGCCCATCACCGCGTGCTGGTGGCAGTGTGGCTGCACGACGACCCGGACCCCGTCGAGCCGAGGTGGCGACCACGGCCTGCCGTCGGCATCGGTTGCGGTGGTCAGGAATTCGGCCAACGTGCGGGTGGACGCGGCGACGAGGGCAGACCGGGGATCGTCCGGGAGCAGCTCGGGCAGGTCGGACCGCAGCACCGCGGTGCAGGACGGCTCGAGGCCGATGATGGGGCGGCCAGCCTCGAGGTGGGGCTGCAACTGATCCAGGGTACCGAGCAATTGCCTTCGCGCGCCGTCCAATTGACCGGTGCTGATCCATGTGAGTCCACAGCAGGCCGACCGTCGCGTGATCAGGACCTGATAGCCGACGTCCTCGAGCAGGGCGACCGCCGCACGGCCCACCGCGGGGGAGAAGGAATCGGTGAAGGTGTCGATCCACAGCAACACCTCGCGGCCGGGCCCCGCGGGGGCGGGCCTGCGCCGCCACCATCGGCGGAAGGTCTGGTCGGCGAAGCGGGGGACCCCGCGTCGCGGGTCGAGTCCGGCCACTCGCAGTCCCGTGCGGCGCAGCGGCCCGATTGCGCTCGCCGCATTGACGATCGACGGCAGCCGTCCGCCGATCCGCGACCACCGCGGCAGCATCCCGAGCGCGTAGTGGGTCCGCGGACGCGGCCGCCGTCGATACCGCCGATACAGCACCTCGGACTTGTAGGCGGCCATGTCAACCCCGGCCGGGCAGTCCGAGCCGCACGCCTTGCAGGACAGGCACAGGTCGAGCGATTCCTCCAGTTCCGGCGAGCCGAAGCCGCCCGTCACCAGTGACCCGTTGATGGTCTCCTGGAGTACCCGGGCACGGCCGCGGGTGCTGTCCTTCTCGTCGCCGGTCGCGAGGTACGACGGGCACATGAAGCCGCCCGCGCCCGAGGTGTCCGCGCGGCACTTGCCGATGCCGACGCAGCGGTGCGCCGCCATGCTCAGGTCGCCGCGGTCCGCGGTCAGCGACAGGCCACCCGCGAAGGGGACCGGCGGCGCCTGCGCCACCCGCAGACCGGCGTCCACGGGCGCCGGGTCCACCAGCACGCCCGGGTTCAGGACATTGCTCGGGTCGAAGACCGCCTTGAAGCCGGCGAACGCGGCCAGGGCCGACTCGGTGTACATCAGCGGGAGCAGTTCGGAGCGGGCACGACCGTCGCCGTGCTCGCCGGACAGCGATCCGCCGTGCCCCGCGACCAGCGCGGCGGCATCGACCAGGAATGCCCGGAAGCGTTGTGGGGCATCGGCGATGGGCAGGTCGAGTCGAACGTGTACGCAGCCGTCGCCGAAATGCCCGTACAGCAGGCCGTCCACCCCGTGCCTGCCGGTCAGCTCCGCGAAATCGCGCAGGTAGGCGCCGAGGCGCTGCCGGGGGACCGCGGCGTCCTCCCAGCCCGGCCAGGCGGGCTGCCCGTCGACGGTGCGGCCGGCCAAACCGACGCCGTCCGCTCGGATCCGCCACAGCGCGGCCGATTCCGGGCCGGTCGGCACTACGCGGCTGTCCAGTGCTCCCGCGTCGCGACAGATCTCGGCGGCCCTCGCCAGTGCCTCGGCCGGCGTCGAGCCGTCGACCTCGACGAACAGCCAGCCGGCGCCGCGAGGCAGGTCCGGGACCGCGCCGGCACCCTTGTGCCTGCGAACCACGTCGACCAACCGGGCATCGATGCCCTCGATCGCCAGGGGGCGACCGGTCAGCACCATGGCGGCACCGTCCGCCGCGGCAGGCATGTCGGGGTAGCCGAGGACCGCGAGCGCGGTGGCGGCCGGGACCGGCACCAGCCCCACCGTCGCATCGAGGATCAGGCCGCAGGTGCCCTCGGAGCCGACGAGGGCACGGGCCACGTGGTGCCCGCGCTCGGGGAGCAGGTGCTCGAGCCCGTACCCCGACCCCTGCCGTTCGAAGCGGCCCAGTTCGGTGCGGATCAGCGCGAGGTTGTCGGTCACCAGACGGTCGAGTCCGGGCGCGGCCGAGAGGTCGTCGGCCAGGCGCCGCTCGACCCCGGTGCCGTCGAGGATCCGCAGGGCATGGACGTTGTCGGCGGTGCGGCCCCAGGCGACGGCCCTGGGTCCGCAGGCGTTGTTGCCGATCATCCCGCCGAGGGTGCAGCGGTCCTGTGTGGACGGATCCGGGCCGAACCGCAACCCGTGCGCCGCGGCCGCCCGCTGGAGGGTGCTCAGCACCACGCCGGGCTGAACGACGGCGGTCCGGAGGTCAGGATCGAGCGCCACGATGCGGTCGAGGTGTCTGCTGAAGTCGAGGACCAATCCGGACCCGATCGCGTTGCCCGCCACGGAGGTTCCGGCCCCACGGGCGGTCACCGGAAGGTTGTGGGTGCGGCCGACCTCCAGGACCGCCGCCACGTCCTCGTCGGAGCGCGGGAACACCACCACATCGGGCACGACACGGTAGTTGGAGGCGTCGGTGCTGTACTCGGCCCGGCGCCGGGTGCTGTCGTCCACCTCGCCCGCGACCCGCGCGTGCAGCGCGGCGATCGCCGAGGTCAGATCGTCGGTACCGCTGATCTGCGACACCCTGCCGATACTACGGCTCCCGCAGAGGCTCCTGCCAGCGTCGGGCGCTCGCCGCCGAATGATCGAGGTAGGCACATTAATTCGATGGATCACCGCAGGTGATGAAAATGCGGGAAGTCCGGATGTGGCCCCGAGGGCCCATGCATGATGGCAGCCGCAGTTCGACTAACCCCGTTTGTCCAGGTCGGAGATCCCGGACAAACCGATATGAAAGGTCATGCAGTGAGGACATCCCGTAAGAGCATCGCCCGTGCCGGCGCCGTCACCGGACTCGCCGCCATCGCCCTGCTCGCGAACCCCGCGCTCGGTTCCGCCGCGGTCGCCGGTAGCGCCGCCGTACACACCGAGGGTCAGCGCGTCATCGTGGACGTCACCGGTGTCGGCTCGCCGAGCCTGCTGATGTGCTTGGTTCAGGTGAAGAACCCCATGGGGGATCTGTTGGAAGGCAATCCGGTCTCACTGACCGGAACGCCGGGCGCGGGCACGTATCGGTCGCAGGCGCTCAGAGACGGGACGTACCGGATCGAGGTGCTCTGCGCCGATGGCGACGGCCTGACGTTCCTCACCCCCTTCGGCGGTGAGCGGGTCGTCGTCGGCGGCGGCTCGGGCAGCAGCGGCAGCTCCTCGGGCAGCGCGGACTCCCCGACCGGAAGCTGACCCACGGGGCTCCCGAGCGCGCTACCGCGCGGTCAGTCGCGACCGCAGCTCGACCAGCAGGTCGGCGCCGTCGCGACGGCCGCGCGGTCCGTCGGCCTCTGGGGTGATCATCCGACCCTCGTCGGAACGGGTCCACTCGCGCACCGCCCAGCGTTCCGCGATCGCCCACCGGCCCGCGCGGCGCTCCATCAGGTCGACATAGCGCGCGCCGCTGGTGAAGTCGCCCCCGGTGGGGTGGCCCCAATGTGTTGCCGTGGAATATGACTCGCTGATCGCGAGGTCGCCGTGCAACTCGACGAGGTGGTTCCCGATGTGGTGCATGGTGCCGCCGAGAAGCTCCAGCTTGGGGCGTACCCAGGCGATGTACTCCTCGACGCCGCCGTCGAATCCCGTGTGGTGATCGATGCCGTCCGGGTGATAGGCGCCGCGTACCAGGTCGAAGTCGAGTCGGTCGATGCCGCGGCAGTAGCGCATCACCACCTCGTAGATGGCCTGTTTGTCGAGGAGTTCATCGAGCGCCGTCACCGCCGTCCCCTTCCTGTCGCCCCGTCACGTTTGCGCTCACGAGTTCTACCGCAGGGCCAGTCCGTGGGTCATGACCTTCCCGGTCACCGGGAGAAGGGAAACCGGTGGTCGCACCGCTGACCGAGACTTCGGAGGCCGAGCAGCGGCGGGGTGGCTAGTGTCGAAGCCGCCGAAGCTGTGAACACCGGGACACCCAGTTACAGGAGTCGAGTTGGAACGCGCCACGATCGCCGAGATGCTGCTGGACCGCGTCGATGACGAGCACCTGGGCGTGCGCACCCGCGAGCGGGACTGGACCTGGGACGAGACCGTCCGCGAGAGCGCGGCCCGCGGCGCCCTGGCCGCCGCGCTGCGCGTCGACGGTCCGTTCCACATCGGCGTGCTGCTCGAGAACACCCCGGAGTTCCTTTTCTGGCTCGGCGGCGCCGCGCTGAGCGGGGCCGCGATTGTCGGGATCAACCCGACGCGGCGCGGCGCCGAGCTCGAGGCCGAGGTTCGCTATGTCGACTGCCAGCTCATCGTCACCGACGCGGCGGGCATGGCACAGCTGCGCGGGCTCGATCTAGGGCTGACCGAGGACCGGTTCCTCCTCGTCGACGACCCCGCGTACGCGGAACGCGTTGCGGCGCATCAGGTCGCGGACCCCGCCGCAGATCCGGAGGTCTCCGAGTCGACGCTGTTCCTGTTGCTGTTCACCTCCGGCACCACCGGCATGTCCAAGGCCGTGCGATGCAGCCAGGGCAGGCTCGCGCGCCTCGCGCACGCGAACACCACTAAGTACGGTCACGTCCGCGAGGACGTGGACTACTGCTGCATGCCGTTGTTCCACGGCAACGCCCTGATGGCTCTCTGGGCGCCTGCCCTGGCCAACGGCGCGACGGTCTGCCTGACGCGTAAGTTCTCCGCGTCCAGGTTCCTGCCGGACGTGCGGTTCTTCGGCGCCACCTACTTCACCTACGTGGGCAAGGCGCTGGCGTACCTGATGGCCACGCCGGAGCGGCCGGACGACCACGACAACACGCTGGTCCGCGGCTTCGGCACGGAGGCCTCCACGGAGGACAGGGCGGAGTTCGTTCGCCGGTTCGGCGCCGAACTGTTCGAGGGCTACGGGTCGAGCGAGGGCGCGGGCTCGGTTCGCCTCGACCCGGCCGCGCCCGACGGCGCGCTCGGGCGTCCGGCGCACGCGGAAATCGCGGTGGTGAATCCGGACAGCCTGGTGGAGTGCGAGCGGGCCCGCCTCGACGAGCACGGCCGGGTGCTGAACCCGGACGAGGCGATCGGGGAGATGGTCGACAAGGGCGGCGCCAAGCGGTTCGAGGGGTACTACAAGAACGAACAGGCCGTGGCGGACCGGATCAGGCACGGTTGGTACTGGACAGGCGATCTCGGCTACGTGGACGAAGCCGGGTTCATCTACTTCGCCGGGCGCAAGGGCGACTGGATCCGCGTCGACGGCGAGAACACCTCGGCGCTGATGATCGAGCGGATCGTGCGCAGGCACCCGAAGGTCATCGCGACCGGGGTGTACGCGGTGCCGGATCCGCGCTCGGGCGACCAGGTGATGGCGGCAATCGAGGTGGCCGACGCCTCGGACTTCGATCCGGTCGAGTTCGCCGCCTTCCTCGCGGCCCAGGACGACCTGGGCACCAAGGCGGCCCCGCGTTTCGTCCGGGTATCGAGGAACCTGCCGGTGACCGGGTCGAACAAGGTGCTCAAACGCGAGCTGCAGTCCGAGCTCTGGCGGTGTGTCGACCCGGTGTTCCGCTGGGAGGGACGCGGCGAACCGGAGTACCGGCTGATGTCCGAGGATGACAAGGTCGCACTGGAGGCGGAGTTCGCCTCGTACGGGCGCCAGCGCTATGTATAGGCAGCTGCCTGTGCGTGGTTGACGAGTGTGTGGACTCGCCAACCGCGCACGGGCGGCGCAGCCGCCTCTGTCGAAAGGATGTTCCATGAAGCTGGGAGTCGTGATCCCGGTCGAGCTCGGTGTCACCGGAGAGCCCGACAAGATCCTCGAGTTCGCCAGGGCCGCCGAGTCTCTCGGGTTCGACGAGATCTCGGCGGTGGAGCATTCCGTGGTCATCGGGGACACCGACAGCGCGTACCCGTACTCGCCGACGGGCAAGTCCCACCTGCCCGACGACTGCGACATCCCGGACCCGCTGGAGCTGCTGTCCTTCGTGGCGGGGGCCACCACCACACTCGGCCTCGCGACCGGGGTGCTGGTGCTGCCGAACCACAACCCGGTGGTGCTGGCGAAGCGGCTCGCGACCCTTGACCGGCTCTCCGGCGGGCGCCTGCGGATCTGTCTCGGCGTCGGCTGGATGCGGGAGGAGATCGAGGCCTGCGGCGGCCGGTTCGACCGCCGTGGGAAGGTCGCCGACGAGGCCATCGCGGTGATGCGCGCGCTGTGGGCCGGTGGGTCCGAGGGCGTCGACCACGCGGGCGAGCACTATCGGTTCGAGCGGGCGTATTCGTTCCCGAAGCCGGCGCGCCCGTCCGGCGTGCCGCTGTACATCGGCGGCCACAGCAAGGCGGCGGCGCGGCGAGCGGGGCGGTTGGGCAACGGTTTTCAGCCGCTCGGGCTCGGCGGCGAGGACCTCGACGCGGCGGTGGCGCTGATGCGCTCGTCCGCCGTCGAGGCGGGGCGTGACCCGTCCGAGGTCGCGCTGGTGCTCGGCCACCTGCTGACGAGGGTGGACGGGTCGAAGATCGAATGGGCGACCTCGCTCGGGTCCGATCGGATCCTGCTGTCCGCGTCCCGCCACGCGACCACCTTCGAGGCGGTGCTCGACGAGATGGCCGAGTGCTCGAAGCGGCTGGGCCTGGCCTGACCGGTCGTACGGAGCCGCGGGGACGGCAGCCGTCACCGGGTTCGGGGGCGGCGGCCGGTCCGCCACCCGGCCACCGCCGCCTCTGCGTCCACCCGGTGCACCGGCACCCGCGGCGCGCTCGGGGCGCGCAGGTAGTCGGCGATGCGACGGTTCAGTTCCGCGACAGCCTCCCGCACGTCGGCCTCCGTCGGCAGGTCCGCGACCGTCTCGGGCAGTCGCGCGACCTCGCGCCGCAGCTGCAGCGACGGCGGCAGCAGTGCCTCGGTGGACAGGCCCTCGGCCCGCAGCTTGTTCTTCACCCACCACAGCTCGTCGTCGTCGGCGAGGTGCGGGATCGGCTTGCCCGCGCCGGGCAGGTCGTCGAAGTCGCCGCGTTCCTGGGCGACCCGGATCTGACGCTCGACCCACGACTCGAACGGGACGTCCCACGGCTTGCGCTCGGTCATGCCTCAAGGATGCACCGACCCAGTAGGCCCTGCTACAGCGACCAGGTGTGCTTGCCGAGGACCTTCTTCTCGTAGACGTACACGTTCGCCCGCGTCGCGCAGAAGACGGTGAGGCCGATTGCGGCGCCCCGGTCCAGCCACACGGGGGTGTCGGCGAACGTCGCGACGACGCCGTAAGCGACGCCGAGCGCGATGAATGCCACGGCCTTTCGCCACAGGCCCTTGGCGAACAGGTAGACGAAGCCGAAAAATGCTGCCAGCCAGTTGAACTGGAGGATCATGCGTCGACCGAAGGGCAGTGCCTTGAACGCGGCGACCCACTCGGGGCTGTTCTTCCATAACCCGGGCAGTCCGTGCTGGGCGAAGAAATCGAACCGGAACATCCACCTCTCGCCCAGTCCGGAAGCGGGGGCGGTCGGGTTCAGGTGAGTCGGCGTCATGACCAGTTGGACGCACGCCGACGAGATTCGGTTCCGGTCGAGCGCTGGGGTGGTGGAGCTCAGGTGTGCTCGGAGATCATCACAGCGCGGGTGCCGGGTTCGAGTGCCTGGAACACGTGCGCGACATCGCCTGGGTACGCGATGTAGTCGCCGGGGCCGAGTTCGACGGGATCCGGGGTCACCCCCACCAGGGCCCGGCCCGCGCTGAGCACGACGTGCTCGATGACACCGGGCGGGTGCGGCTGCGACTCACGGGCGGGACCGGGTTCGGCCGCGATCCGGTAGACGTCGCGGCGCGCGTTCGGCGGGCAGGAGGCGACCAGCGTCGCCTGGTAGTCGGCCCGATCCGAGTGCAGCGCCGGGCCCTCGTCGGCGCGGATCACCTGGACCCGCGGTCGCGGCGGATCCAGCAGTCGCGAGATCTGGATGTCGAGCGCGGTGCACAGCGCCCAGAGCGTCTCCACGCTGGGATTGCCGGTGCCCGCCTCGAGCTGGGACAGTGTCGACTTGGCCACGCCTGCGCGCCGGGCGACCTCGGTGAGCGAGAGCCCGGCCCGTTCGCGTTCCTGCCGCAGCGCCGACGCGATCGCGTCCAGCGGGGCCTTCCCCTCCGGTGCCATGTGTTCACTGTATCGGTCGTATTGTTCGACTTGACGAACACCTGCCACCTGTTCATTATAAAAGTCATGCGTTCGACATGGCGAACACTTGATCGCGGGCTCCGGGCAGACATCGCCCTGGTGTGCCTCGCCGACGGGATCGTCGGCGTGTCCTACGGCGCCATCGCGGTCGGTCTCGGGTTCGCGCCGTGGCTGCCCGTGCTGATGGCGGGGCTCGTCCTTGCGGGCGCCTCGGAGTTCCTGTTCGTCGGCATCGTCGCGGCAGGCGGCAGCCCGCTCGCTGCGCTCGCCGCGGGCCTGCTCGTCAACGCGCGGCACCTGCCGTTCGGCCTGGCGGTCGGCGACGTGACCGGCGGCGGCTGGCGACGGATGCTGGGCAGCCACGTCCTCAACGACGAGAGCGCGGTCTTCGCGCTCGGTCAGGACGACGCGGTCCGCAGGCGCGCCGCCTACTGGCTGTGCGGAATCGGGATCCTGGTCTGCTGGCCCGCCGGGGCGCTGATCGGCGCGACCGCGGGCAGCGTCATCGGCGACACGGACGTTCTCGGGCTCGACGCGATGTTCCCCACGGTGTTACTGGCGCTGGTGATTCCGGCGCTGCGGGATCTGGCCACCGCCCGGGCGGCACTGGTCGGCGCGGGCGTGGCGCTCGCCGCGACACCCTTCCTGCCCGCGGGCATCCCGGTGTTGCTTGCGCTCGTGGGGCTCTGCGCCGGCGGCGTGCGAAAGGTGGCGGTTCGGTGAACGTGTCTGCGGTACTGATGATTTCGATACTCGTGTTGGCGGCGGGAACGTTCGCCTTCCGATTCGCGGGCCCCGCGCTGCGGACCCGGGTGGTCGTGCCGGATCGGGTGGAGAAGCTGATGGGCACGGCGGCAGTGGTGTTGCTGGTCGCGGTCGCCGCCACCACGGCGCTGACCCAGGACCAGGGCGCGGCCGGCATCGCACGACCGCTGGGCGTGCTGGTCGGCGGGGTGCTCGCCTGGCGCAAGGCGCCCTTCCTCGTGGCCGTGCTCGCCGCCGCGGCCACGGCGGCCGGACTGCGCCTCCTCGGCGTCCCCTGATCGGTCCCGGGAAGGGCGGTCAGGCGCCGGGCACCGTCACCGGTCGGTCCTCCGCGAAGTCGACCGTCAGCTCGCGGCGCGCGACCAGCCATCGACCGTCCACGCGCCGGTAGCTGTCCCGGTAGCGGATGGCGAGGCTGTTGTCGCGGAATCCGTCCTCGACCCGGTAGATGTGGTGCGCCTGGCAATAGACCAGGCCGTCCGCGGCGTCGCCGTCCACGGAGAGCATCTGCTGCCCGACCGCGTGATGCGTCGAGTGCAGGTGCCCGACTGCCCCGAGCACCGTCGCGGCGATCTGCTCGGGACCCGCGACGGTGGGGCTCTGACCGCGCCGGACGAGCGCGGCGGGCTGCACGAACTCGGCGTCCGTGGTGAACAGCGCGGCCAGGGCGGCGGTGTCACGGCCGTCCACCGCCGACGCGTATCGTCCGGCCAGATCGGCGAGATCGAGCCGGTCGGCGTGGTTTTGAGTGCTCATGCCCCGAGTATGCGACGCCTGCTGCGGGTGCGGGCCGCGCCCGCGCCCGCTGAGCGGGAAAAGTGCTCCGGGATCCGGCTGCGCGGGCGCATGATCGGGGTCGAGAACTCTGTCTGGAGGAATGTTGGCCGCACAACCGATTGTCGGGAGGCCGACTTCCGCCCGACTCGTGGTCATCGCCCTGGCCTCCTGCGGCATCGCGGTCTCGCTGATGCAGACGATCGTGATGCCGCTGCTGCCCGAGTTCCCGCGGCTGCTGAACACCTCCGCCTCGAACGCGGCCTGGCTGGTGACCGCGACCCTGATCGCGGGCGCGGTCTGCGCTCCCGTGCTGGGCAGGCTCGGCGACATGTTCGGCAAGCGCCGGATGCTGCTGATCGCGCTGGCAGTGATGGTGCTGGGCAGTGCCCTCGGTGCGGTCTCCGACGAGTTCGCGGTGGTGCTCGTCGCCCGGGCGCTGCAGGGCACCGCGATGGGCGTCATCCCGCTTGGCATCAGCATCATGCGCGACGAGCTGCCCGAGGATCGGGTCGGCTCGGGCATCGCGTTGATGAGCTCGACCCTCGGCGCGGGCGGCGCCATCGGGCTGCCGCTGACCGGCGTGGTCGCGGAGCACCTGAGCTGGCATTGGCTCTTCGGTGGCGCGGCCGTGCTCGGGATCATCGAGATCGTCACCGTCTGGGCGCTGGTACCCGAGTCGCCGGTGCGGACCGGCGGGAGGTTCGACCTGGTGGGGGCTGTGGGGCTGTCCGCGGCGCTGGTCTGCCTGCTGCTCGCGGTGACGCAGGGCAACAACTGGGGCTGGTCCAGCGCGGTGGTCCTCGGGCTGTTCGCGGGGTCGACCGCATTGTTCCTGCTCTGGGGCGTCTACGAGCTGCGGCTGGCCTCGACCGGCGTCAAGCGCCCGCTGGTGGACCTGCGTGTCTCCGCCCGACGGCAGGTGCTGCTGACGAACATCGCCTCGATCCTGATCGGCTTCGCCATGTTCACCTCGTTCATGGTGAGCGCGCAGATCTTCCAGGCGCCTGCCGCGACGGGGTACGGATACGGGATGTCGCTGACGCTCAGCGGGATCGCGCTGCTGCCCGGCGGCCTGATGATGATCGCCTTCTCGCCGGTGTCCGCGCACATCTCACGGCGCAGGGGGCCGCGGACGACGTTCATGCTCGGCGCCGTCATCCTGCTGGTCGCCAATCTCACGCGCGCGCTGGTGCCGCACCAGCTGGGCGTGATCGTCGCGTGCATCGCGGTGACCGCGATCGGCGCCGCCTTCGCCTACGGGGCGGTCCCGGCGATGATCATGCGCGCCGTTCCTGTATCCGAGACCGCGGCCGCGAACAGCCTCAACTCGCTGGCGCGTTCCATCGGTACCTCCGCATGCAGCGCGGTCGTCGCGGCGGTCACCACGGCGTCGATTATGCAGGTCGCGGGCGTGCAGTTCCCGACGGCGGGCGCGTACGCGCTGGTGTTCGGGATCGGATCGGCCGCGGCGCTTGTCGCGCTGCTGGTCGCGGTGTTCATCCCAGGCGACGAAGTCCGCCCGCAGGATCTGCCGCTGAGTGAGACTGAACCGGACCGGATCCGCGCCGCTCAGTAGCGTCCCGTTGGCGCGAGCGCACGTGACCTGCTCGAGTGCCGCGAGATAGGGAGAGCATCGATGGACCTGAGGGAGTCGGCCGCGCAGACCGAGCTGCGCCGCGAGCTGCGCGCGTATTTCGCCACGCTGCTGCCGGAGCAGAAGCGCCGCACCGCCGGTGAGCAGGGCGTCGGCGGCGAATACTTCCGCGAGATCGTCAGGCTGCTCGGCCGCGACGGCTGGCTCGGCATCGGCTGGCCGGTCGAGTACGGCGGCCAGGGCCGCTCCATCGAGGAGCAGTTCGTGTTCTTCGACGAGGTCCAGCGGGCCGGTCTGCCCTTCCCGTTCGTCACGGTGAACACCGTCGGCCCGACCCTGATGAAGTACGGCACGCAGGAGCAGAAGGAGAGGTTCCTCCCCGGTATCCTCGCCGGGGACATCGTCTTCGCGATCGGGTACACCGAACCCGAGGCCGGCACCGACCTCGCCTCGCTGACGACCCGTGCGGTCCGCGACGCCGACGGCTGGGTGATCGACGGCAACAAGATCTTCACCTCCGGCGCGAACACCGCCGACTACGTGTGGCTGGCCTGCCGTACCGATCCCGAGGCGCCCAAGCACAGGGGCATCTCCATCCTGATCGTCCCGACCGACGACCCGGGCTTCTCCTGGTCGCCGATCAACACGGTGGGCGGTCTCATGGTCACCTCCACCTACTACACCGGTATCCGCGTCACGGACCAGGAAGTCGTCGGCGAGGTCAACGGCGGCTGGCAGCTGATCACCGCGCAGCTCAACCACGAACGGATCGGTCTGGCGGCCCTCGGTGGCCGGACCTACGGGCTGTGGAACCAGGTGCTGGAGTGGTCGCGCGCGAACGGGACCATCGAGATTCCCTGGGTACAGCAGGATTTCGCGCGCACCCACGCCAAGCTCGAGGCGATGCGGCTGCTGAACTGGAAGATGACCTCGGCGGTCGCTCGGGACGCCCTCTCCGGCGCCGACGCCGGGGCGACCAAGGCGTACGGCACCGAGACGCACGTCGACGTGTACCGCACCCTGCTCGGCATCCTCGGCGCCGCGGGCCGGATCCGGCCGGAGTCGCCGGGCGCGATCCTGGCCGGCCAGATCGAACAGATCTCCCGCCAGGGCGTGGTGAACACCTTCGGCGGCGGAGTCAACGAGGTGCTGCGCGACATGGTCGGCACCATCGGTTTGGGCCTGGTCCGGGAGAAGAGGGTCAGATGAGCGAGGAGCACTGATGGACTTCGACTTCAGCGAAGAGCAAGAGGCGATCCGCGCCCTCGCCGATGAGGTTTTCACGAGCAAGGCGGGCATCGACCGGGTCAAGGAGGTGGAGGCCACCGAGGACCGCGTGGACCGCGACCTCTGGCGTGAGCTGGCGGTCACCGGACTGCTCGGCATCGCCCTGCCCGAGGATCTCGGCGGTGGGGGACTGGGCGTCGCCGAGCTGTACGTCCTGCTCGAACAGCAGGGTCGCCACGTCGCGCCCGTGCCGATCTGGCCGACCGCCATTGCGGCGCTGGCTGTTTCCGAGTTCGGGACCGCGGATCAGCGCAGCGCGCTCGTGCCGGGCGTCGCCGAGGGCAGCACCTTCCTCACCGTCGGTCTCGAGGAGTTCGGGCCCTACGTCGCGGGTGACCCCGAGACCACCGCCGCGTCGTCCGCCGACGGTGTGTGGCGTCTGGACGGCGCGAAGGCCGCCGTGCCGGTGGCGCACCTCGCGCACCGGGCGGTCGTGTCGGCGACGACCGGGTCGGGCGCCGCCCTGTTCCTCGTCGACCTCTCCGGCGACGGCGTGAGCGTCGTGCGGACGCAGTCCACCACCCACGAGATCTGCGCCAACATCGAGTTCTCGGGTGCCACGGCGGAGTTGCTCGGCCCGGCCGACGGATCCGCGGTCTCCTGGCTGCTGGACCGCACCGAGCTCGCGCTGGCCGCGATCCAGCTCGGTGTCGGCTCCGGCGCGGTGTCCCAGGCCGTCGCCTACCTCAACGAGCGCAAGCAGTTCGGGCGCCCGCTGGCGACCTTTCAGGCCGTGAGCCACCAGCTAGCGGACTGCTATATCGACCTCGAGGCCATGCGGGTCACTCTGTGGCAGGCGGCGGTGCTGCTCGCCGCGGGCGCGGAACCCGGTACCTCGGTGCTGGTCGCGAAGTGGTGGGCGACCGACGGCGGTCAGCGCGTGGTGCACCGGACCACCCACGTACACGGCGGCATGGGGGTGGACACCGATTACCCGGTGCACCGGCACCTGTTGTGGGGCAAACAGATCGCGGCCACCCTCGGCGGCGCGAGCTCGGACCTTGCTCGTCTGGGCGCACTTCTCGCATCGGGCATCGAGGTGGGGGCATGACCGCGGCGAGGGTGGTTCCCGCCCAGTGGGTCGCGATGGTCGCCCGGCACCACATCCATCAGTACGGTGCGACGAGAGTGGACAACGTGCTGGTGACGGCTGGAACAGCCGTGCCGACCAGCGGACTGATACTGGGAGCAGCCTGATGAGCACCACCGAGACCAACACCTCGAACGCGGGCCGCTGGCGCGGCGCGGACCTGGGCACCAGGACCGTCAGCTACACCGAGCGGGACGCGATCGTCTACGCGCTCGCGGTCGGTGCCGCCGCGAGCGAGCTGGACCTGGTGTTCGAGGACCGGCTGCGCGTGCTGCCGACCTTCGCGCTGACCCTTGCACAGTGGGCCCCCGACGAGCTGGGCTCCCGCGGCGCCTTCGACACCAAGACCGCGCTGCACGGGTCGCAGGACTTGAAGGTGCTCATGCCGCTGCCGCGCAGCGGTGAGCTGACCCTGACGGCCTCCGTTGGCGAGGTCTGGGACAAGGGCGCCGCGGCGGTGTTCGAGGTGCGCGTCGAGTGCGAGTACTTCGTGGCGACCTGGTCGCTGTTCGCGCCCGGGTACGGCGGCTTCGGTGGCGAGCGGGGCCCGTCCAAGCCCCCGGCACCGGAGGGCGAGCCGAATCTGTCGACGGAGCTGGCGACCTTCGAGAACCAGGCCGCGCTCTACCGGCTGACCGGCGATCTCCATCACATCCACATCGACCCGGCCGCCGCCGAGCGCATCGGCCAGCCGCGTCCGATCCTGCAGGGGCTGTGCACCCTGGCCGCGAGCACGCTGCCGCTGGCGCGCGCGCTCGGCGCGCACCCCGCCGACCTGGTCGAGCTGTCGGGGCGGTTCTCCGCACCGGTGTTCCCCGGGCAGGTCCTGCCCGTGCGGGGCTGGCGAGACGGGGACGCGGTCGAGTTCGAGGTCGGCGCGGACACGGTGGCGATCGCGGGCGCCCGCGCCCGATTCGCGGGCTGACCGCGATGGGTGTCGCCAATCCCGCCGACTTCGCCGGCCGTGCCGTCCTGGTGACCGGCGGGACCAAGGGCATCGGGCGCGTGGTCGCCGAGACCTTCCTGGCCGCTGGCGCGCGGGTGCTGGTGTGCGCCCGCACGGAACCGGACGCGCTACCGGAGGCGGACGGTCGCCGGGCCGAGTTCCGGTCCGTCGATGTGCGCGACCCGGATGCGGTCCGGGCGATGGTCGAGGACGCGCATCGGGCGATGGGCCGGCTGGACGTGCTGGTCAACAATGCCGGCGGCTCGCCCGATGCGGGCGCAGCCGAGGTCTCGCCCCGGTTCGTGGAGAAGATCGTCGCGCTGAACCTGTTGGCGCCCTTCTACGTTGCGCAGGCCGCGAACCGGCTGATGCAGGCGCAGGAGGACGGCGGGTCGATCATCAACATCGGCTCGGTCTCCGCGCACGACCCGCAGCCCGGCACCGCCGCGTACTCGGCCGCCAAGGGCGGCCTGCTGGTGCTGACCAGGGCCCTGGCGCTCGAGTGGGCGCCGAAGGTCCGGGTCAACCACATCACCACCGGGCTGATCCGCACGGAGGCCGCCGCGTCGGTGTACGGCGCGGACGGGGGAGCGGCGGTCACCCGGACGCTGCCGATCGGCCGGATGGCGGTGCCTGCGGACATCGCAGGCGCCTGCCTGTTCCTCGGTGGTCCGCTGTCCTCCTATGTGAACGGCGCCGACATCGCCGTTCACGGTGGCGGCGAGTACCCGGCGCGCTACATTGCAACCCATCCCGAGCTCGGCTGAGCCACACGCATTCTCAAGGATCGGAGCACTGCACATGGGGACTCTCGACGGAAAGGTCGCGCTGATCACGGGTGCGGGTCAGGGGATCGGTCAGGGCATCTCGTTCGCCCTCGCCAAGGAGGGCGTGGCCATCGCGGTGGCCGGACGGACCGAATCCAAGCTCGACACCACGGTCGCGGCGATCCGTGAGTTCGGCGGCACCGCGATCCCCGTGCGCTGCGACGTCTCCGACAGCGACGACATCGCGGCGGCGGTGGACAGGACCGTCACCGAACTCGGCGGCGTCGACATCCTGGTCAACAACGCCAACGACGCCATGCCCGGCAAGCTGCTCGACGTCAAGGACGGGGAGTTCGAGCGGGCGTTCGCCTCCGGACCGCTCGCGACGCTGCGGCTGATGCAGGCCTGTCATCCGCACATGGTCGCGCGCGGCGGTGGCTCGATCATCAACCTGGTGACCTCGGCGGCGGTTCGGTGGGACGCGGGCGGTTACGGCGTGTACGGCTCCATCAAGGAGGGCATGCGGGTGCTGACCCGCGCCGCCGCGTCCGAATGGGGCCGCGACGGCATCCGGGTGAACAACGTTGCCCCGCATGCGCTCACGCCCGCGCTGAAGTGGTGGATGAACAAGAACCCGGAGGAGGCCGCCGAGTTCGTCGCAGGCATCCCGCTCGGCCGCGTCGGCGAGCCGGAGGCCGACATCGGCCGGGCCGTGGTGTTCCTGGTAGGCGAGGACGCCCGCTATCTCACCGGCGCCACCATCCCGCTCGACGGCGGTCAGTCCCGCTGGGGATAGGCGCCTTCGGCGCCCGTGAGTCCTTTCGGCCCGGATAGGGGCCAGAAGGACCCACGGGCGGCGGAGTTGTTCACTCTCAGTTTCCTGCCAGTTTCTCTGGGTAAATTCCCGCGGATGCGTGATCGCCTTCCCTCCCCACCGCGGCACTGGCCGCTCGCCGTTGCCGCCCTGATCCTCGCCGCGGGGATCCTCGCGGTGTTCGGCCCGTCCGAGGTCGCCACCAACCCGGTGTTCGGCGCCTCGACCTCGCTGTACCGACAGGTCGACGCCGTCACCAGCACGTGGCCGAGCGAGATGGGCACCCTGACCGAGCTGGCGGCGGAGGCGCTGCTGTTCGCGCTCGCGGCCATGCTCGCGGCGGCGCTGTGGTGGGGTCGCGGCGATGCCAACACCCTCGCGGTCGGGCTCGCGGGCGGCGCGGGCGCGGCGGCGTCGGCGCTCGCGACGCTCGCGGTGAAGTCGGTCGTCACCGAGGAGCGGCCGTGCACGGCGGTCCCCGGGGTGCACGCCCTCGCCGAGTGCCCGCCGATGGGGGACTGGTCGTTCCCGAGCAACCACTCGGGCATCGCCGCCGCGCTGGCGACCGCGGTGGTGCTCGCGAGCTACGCCGCGCGCCGGATATGGCTGTGCGTGCTCGCGGCCGCGTCGGCGGTCGTGGTCGCGATGCTGCGCGTCGTCAGCGGGGTGCACTACCCGCACGACGTGGCGGCGGGTCTGGTGTTCGGCGCGTCGATCGCGGTGGCGGTCGCGATCGTGTTGACCCCGGTGACCGCGCACCTGTTGCGGAGGGTCGGCCTCGGCGGCCGGGTACCGGCGGGCGAGCCCCGGTACTGAGGGGCGCGTGCGCGCCCCTCCGGGTCAGCGCCGGATCAGCGGGAGGCGGCGGCGGACCCTGGCCACACCGAGCATCTCGTCGACATCGGTGATCTTGACGCGCGGCCGACCGGATGCGGCGCCACCTGCACGCTCGGCGGCATCGATCGCCTGCCAGCCGCGGTAGTCGATCCGGGCGGGCTGGCGCTGCGTAACCAGCTTGGTCAGGTCCTTGCGGCTGCCGACTGGCCTGCTGAGGCTGCCGGACTGGAAGTCCTCGAGCAGCCCGCGGACGGTCTCCTTGGCGCAGGCCTTGTTGGTCCCGATCACCCCCGACGGTCCACGCTTGATCCAGCCGGTGACGTAGACGCCGTCGACCGGCGCACCGCCCGCGGACTCGAGCACCCGGCCGTTGTCGTTGGGGATCGTCCCGCGACGCTCGTCGAACGGGACGCCCGCGAGTGGCCGCCCGCGGTAGCCGATCGAGCGCAGGACCAGGGATGCCCCCAGCGTCTCGGAGTCCGCGGTCGGCCGGGCGCTCGGCGAACCGTCGGTCCCGGCGACCAGCTCGTTGCGCGCGACGGTGACGGCCTCGACGCGGTCGGTGCCGAGCAGCGCCGTCGGCGAGGCCAGATAGCGGAAGACGATCCGCTTGCGGCCGGGGGTGCTCGCGCGTTCGGCGAACTCGCGGGCGAGCTGCACCTTGAACTCGGCGGACGGTTCGTACTCGCCGCTCTCGAGCAGACGGGCGCTGAGCTCGTCGAGCTCGAGCTCGGCAGGGTCGATCACCACGTCGACGTTCTCGAGCTCACCGAGGGCGAGGAACTCGGGGGTGGAATACGCGGCCTGGGCGGGCCCGCGACGCCCGAGCAGCACCACCTCGCGGATATTGCTGTGGCGCAGGGCCTCCAGCGCGTGATCGGCGATATCGGTCGTGGCGAGCTCGGCGATGTCCATGGTGAGCACGCGGGCCACGTCGATCGCGACGTTGCCGTTGCCGACGATGACCGCGCGCTCGCCGGACAGGTCGAACTCGCGATCGGCGTAGTCCGGGTGGCCGTTGTACCAGGCCACGAACTCGGTGGCGGCGTGGCTGCCGGGCAGGTCCTCGCCCGGGATGTCGAGTCTGCGGTCGCTGGAGGCGCCCACCGCGTAGATCACCGCATGGTGGTTGGCCAGCAGCTCGTCGTGGCTGAGGTGCTTGCCCACCTCGACGTTGAGGTGGAACTGGAAGCCGTCCTTGGCCGCCGTCCACTCGAACGCGTCGGTGATGACCTTGGTGCCGGGGTGGTCGGGCGCGACACCCGCGCGGATCAGCCCCCACGGGGTCGGCAGCTTCTCGAACACCTCGACCTCGACGTCCGAGTGCACCAGGAGTTGCTCGGCGGCATACGACGCGGCAGGCCCGGCACCGACGATGGCGACGCGCAGGGTGCCCAGGTCCACGCGCTTGGCCTCGGTCGCCTTGAGGGGCCTCCAGCCCTCCTGGAGCGGGTATTTTTCGTAGTAGTTCGCGTTGATCTCCGCGTATCGCGCATCCGCCTGGGACAGCTGGTCCGCGGGGAAGATCGCGGCGACCGGGCAGGCGTCCACGCAGGCCCCGCAGTCGATGCAGGTGTCCGGCTCGATGTACAGCATCTCGGTGGTCCTGAACTGCGCCTCGTCCGGCGTCGGGTGAATGCAGTTCACCGGACAGGTCGCAACGCAGGAGGCGTCGTTGCAGCACGCCTGGGTGATCACGTATGCCATGAGAGTCGTTCCTAGGTGCGGGAGCTGGGCTGCGGGGCGGATGACGGTCGGGGGCGGCCCGACCGGCGATCAGAGCAGGTTCACCCTCTTGTAGAGGCGCTTGGACGGGCCGCCGACGAGGCCGGAACTGTCGAGGAACTGCATGAGCTTGGTGCCCGACGTGCGGACCTTGTCCTTGTAGTGCGGATTCGCCTTGGCCTCGGCGATGGCGCGCTCCGGATCGAGACCGGCGTTCGCGTAGACGTCCTTGTTGATCATCGACTTCATCACGAAGTAGACGACGACCGCGGTGTTCACCCGCTCCACCGCCAGCCGCGCCCGGCTCGCGCCCTGCAGGCGGCGACCGACCTCCTCGCGGGCGAAGCGGATGTGCCGGGCCTCCTCGAGGACATGGATCTTGCTGACCGTGCGGGTGATCGGCTGCACGCGCTCGTCCTTCATGAAGTCGCGCTGCATCATGTCCAGGATCTCCTCGGCGGCCATCACGCTGGCGTACGCGTTGGCCCCCTTGAAGAAACCGCCCCAGATCCGGCCCAGCTTGTGGATGACGGGGTGCGGGCCGTAGCTCGGCATGCCGAGCCGCTCGCCCGCGCGGCCGAACATCACCGAATGCCTGCATTCGTCGGCGACCTCGGTGAGGGCGAACTGGACGTGCCGGGAGTGCTTGTCGCGGCCGTACACGTCGCGCAGCAGCATCTGCATGAGCAGGATCTCGAACCACAACCCGACGCCTGCGACGCTGGCGCACTCGTGCTTGGTGAGCTCGACCTGCTGCTCGAGGGTCATCTCCTCCCACAGCGCGGTGCCGTAGAGGGTGCTCCACTCGGGGGTGAGGCCGTACTTGTCGTCCGGTACAGGAGCCTCCCAGTCGACCTCGATCATCGGGTCGTAGGACTTGCGGGCCGAGGACGCCAGCAACCGCTTCGCCGTCTCTTCGCGGTCGGAGATCGCGGGGCGCTGCAGCGGCATCGCGGTTGTCATTGGCAGTCCTCCATTTATGTGACACCGGGTAACAGGTACTGCGACTGTACATCTACCCCCGTGGTGTGACAACTGTCACCGGACAGCTGTCCAGTTAGATCAGAGTTTGGCTGGCCAAACTTCCTGATATGGTCTAGCGAACTAGAGTGGTGGATGCGCGGATAGACAGGGGGACGGCGTTGTCAGTGGAGGAGCTCGGCGTCACGACGCCGGAGAGCGCGCCAAGGGCCACCGGCTCTGCCAAGGGCCGCCTCATCGCGCTGGCCGGGCCGGCATTCGTCGCCGCGATCGCGTACGTCGATCCGGGCAATGTCGCCTCGAACCTGACCGCGGGCGCCAAGTACGGCTACCTGCTGGTGTGGGTACTGGTGCTGGCCAACGCGATGGCCGTACTGGTGCAGTACCTCTCCGCGAAACTGGGCTTGGTCACAGGGCGCTCGCTCCCGGAGCTGCTCGGCGACCGACTCCGCCCTGCCCAGCGCAAGGCATTCTGGGTCCAGGCCGAACTGGCCGCGGTCGCCACCGACCTCGCCGAGGTGATCGGCGGCGCCATCGCCCTCAACCTGCTGTTCGGGGTGCCGCTGCCGCTCGGCGGCCTCATCACCGGCGTCGTGTCGATGGCGATCCTCGCCACCCAGAGTCGCGGCCAGCGGACCTTCGAGTTCGTCGTGATCAGCATGCTCGCGATCATCACGCTCGGCTTCGTCAGCGGGCTGGCGTTCACCGACGTGTCGGGCGGCGAGGCGCTGGCCGGGCTGGTGCCGCGCTTCGAGGGCACCGAGACCGTGCTGCTGGCGGCGAGCATGCTCGGCGCCACCGTGATGCCGCACGCGATCTACCTGCACTCGGCGCTCGCGCGCGATCGGCACGGACGGGACATCGAGCCGGGCAGGCTGCCCCGGTTGCTCAAGGCCACCAAGATCGACGTCGTGGGCGCACTGATCGTCGCAGGCTCGGTCAACATCGCGATGCTGTTGCTGGCCGCGTCCGCGCTGCGCGGGATCGAGGGCACCGACACGATCGCGGGAGCGCACGCGGCCATATCCAGCGCCCTCGGCCCCGCGGTCGCGGTGATCTTCGCGATCGGTCTGCTCGCCTCGGGCCTCGCGTCCACCTCGGTCGGCTGCGCCGCGGGTGCCGAGATCATGTCGGGCCTGCTGCACTTCCGGATCCCGATGCTGCTGCGCCGGACCCTGGTGCTCATCCCGGCGCTGGTCGTGCTCGCGATGGGCGCCGATCCGACGCTGTCGCTGGTGATCAGTCAGGTGGTGCTGAGCTTCTGCATCCCGTTCGCGCTCGTGCCGTTGGTGCGGATGACATCCGAGCGCGGGCTGATGGGCGAGCATCTCAACCGGCGAGGGACCACCGTCGCGGCCTGGGCGGCCACGGCCGTCATCGTCGCCCTGAACCTCGCACTGCTGGTCCTCACCGTCACCGGCGCCTGACGCCCACCCGCCCCGAAAGTGGTTCCAGCACTGCCCCCTTGATCACTCGGGTTCGGTCGCCGCGACCAGGCTGGGGGCGGCTACCTCGGCATCGGTTCCGGCGGGCCGCTCGCGCCCCGGCGCCCAGATGCCGACGAGCACGGCCGACACCAGCATCACCGCGGCCAGCACATACGACGAGTGCGACATCCCCGCCATGAAGGCGTCGCGAGCGAACTCGGCGAGCTGCTCGCCTTGCGGGCCTGCATGTTTCGCGACCTCGAGCGCCGACGCGAGCGACGCCCCGACCGGATCCTTGGCGACCTCCGGCACCGCGGCGACGGCGGGCGCGATCTCGCGGGTGTAGGTGGCGGCGAGCAGGCTGCCCGCCACCGCGATGCCGATCGCCGCGCCGACCTCGCGCGCGGTGTCGTTGACCGCGGACGCGACGCCCTGCTTGTCGTCGGGGGTGTTCTCCATGATCGAGGTGGTGGCCGGCGCCGAGCACAGACCGAGGCCGGTGCTGAACATCAGCAACGCCACCACCGCCTGGCCGTACCCGCCGTCGATATCCAGTCCGCCGAGCAGGATCAGGCCAACCCCTGCCAGCCCCAGTCCGCACAGGGCCAGCACGCGCTGGCCCACCCTCGGGATCAGCCACGGCGTGATCGCGGAGACCGCGACCATCGGGACGACCATGGGGGCCAAGGCGATTCCGGCCTGCAGCGGGCTGTAGCCGAGCACGAGCTGCATGTACTGGATGACCAGGAAGAACAATCCGAAGGAGGCCAGGAACTGCAGCGTCAGCGAGGCCGCACCCGCACCGAACCCGCGCACGCCGAACAGTCGGACGTCGAGCAGCGGATGCGCGCGCCGCATCTCGACGACCGCGAACGCGACCGCCGCGAGCATTCCGCCGACCACGGCGAGCAGCACCAGGGGGTCGAGCCAGCCGCGGGCCGGACCCTCGAGCAGGCCGAGCACGACCAGTCCGACGGCCGCGACGGCGAGCACCGCGCCGAGGAGGTCGAACTGCGGCGAGTCCTCTTCCCGCGACGACGGCACCGTCCAGGCGATCGCGAACAGGGCGACCGCGGCCGCGGCGAAGCCGACGAAGATCGACTGCCACTGCCATTTCTCGAGCAGCAGGCCGGACACCAACAGTCCGGCGATCCCCCCCGACGCCGCGACGCCCGCCCAGATCGCGACGCCGCGGGAACGCTGCTCGGGCGGGAAGCTCGCGGTCAGCAGCGACAGGGTCGCGGGCATCACCAGTGCTGCGCCGATGCCTGCGATCGCCCGCGAGCCGATCAGCCATTGCGGGGAGTCGAGCCAGATCGGCAGCGCGGAGGCCGCCGCGAAGATCAGCAGCCCGACCAGCAGCACCCCGCGACGGCCGTACCTGTCGCCGAGCGCCCCGGCGGGCAGCAGCAGCGCGGCCAGCGTCAGGGTGTAGCCGTCGACGATCCAGGTCAGTTCGCTCTGGGTGGCGCCGGTGTCCAGCGCGAGGGCGGGCAGCGCCGAGTTCAGTCCGGCGGCCGCGGCGATGACCATCGCCACCGCCGAGCACACCACCGTCAGCGTCCATACTTCTCGTAAGGACATCCTGGCTTCGGCGGACTCGGTCGGACGGTTCATCAGCACCTCCGGGGGAGAAAACAAGACTGTCAGTATCGTTTGAAGACCGACGGTTCCACAACCCCGCATACCCGCAGTCAATGGAGGTGACATGGTCGACGAGCCCGCCGAGGCGGCCGAAACCGATTCCCGCGAGGACCCGCGCAAGGTCCGCTCGCGGGCGCGACTGCTCGACGCGGCAACCGCGTTGTTGGCCAAGGGTGGCACCGAGGCCGTCACCATCGACGCGGTGACCAGGGCGGCGAGGGTGGCCCGCGCGACGCTGTACCGGCATTTCGACAGCGGGACCGAACTGGTCGCGGCCGCGTTCGGGCGGCTGATCCCACCGGCCGCGACGGTGCCGGAGGACGGTGACCTCCGGGGGCAGCTCATCGCACTGCTCACCGACCAGGCGAGGCTGATCGAGGCCGCGCCGATGCAGCTGACCGCGCTGTGCTGGCTGGGGATGGGGCCCGGCCTCGACGAACGTGCCGCCAGGGAGGGCGCGGGCGGCATCGATCGCCCGGAGCTGCGGTCGTTGCGCAGCCAGATCGCCGAGCAGTACCGGACCCCGTTCGACCGGATCTTCGCGAGTGCGGAGGCGAGGGCACTGCTCGGGGACACCGATTACGAATTGGCCCTGGCGCAGCTCCTCGGGCCGTTGGTGTTCACCAAACTCGCGACGCTGCGGCCGCTCGGTCCGGAGGCCTGCGCGCGGATCGTCGACGACTTCCTGGCGGCCCGAGTATCGGCGGGACAACCCTCCCCCGCTGAATCCTCCCCCCTCTAAAGGCTGGGTGCCGACGCTGTCGCGGATCTATGATCGAAGGCACCCCACGGTTCGATCGTGAGGCCCAGCCGACAAACCAGTCGATCTTCAATGGTGAGATGGGGCCGAGACATGACGACGACAGACGTCCGGAGGGGACAGACGATGTTGAAAAGACTCGCAGTGCTATTTGCCATGGCGGCGGCCATGGTTGCCCTCGTCGGTGTCGGTCCCGCGGCGGCCGCCGGTCCAGCGGTGCTTGGAGGTGGATCCGGGATCATCGTCGGCGGTGAGGCGTTGTGCACGTTGACCACCATCGGGCACGACGGGGCGGGTCGACTGGTCGGTATCACGGCAGGCCACTGCGGTGAGCCGGGCATGGCAATCGTGTCCTCGCACAACGAGGAAGCCGGCATCGTCGGTCACATGGTCAGCAAGAGCACCCAGTGGGACTACGCGGTGATCGAGTTCAACCCGGCCGCGGTGACCCCGGTCAACCGGGTCGGTGGCGTCACCATCACCGGCATCGGCGCACCGGCCAACTTCCCGGACATCGTGTGCAAGGAAGGCCTTCGCACCGGCAACACCTGCGGTGTCACCTGGGGCGACCTGGTCCAGACCCACGAGACATGGACCCAGATGTGCGTTATCGAGGGTGACTCCGGAAGCCCGGTTGTGCGGGGCACTACCCTGGTCGGCATGGTCAACGCCTACGTGGGATTCGCATGCATCGGACCGGAACTCGGCACAAATATCGATGTGATCATGGCCGACATCAACGCCCAGGGTGGCGTTGGCGCAGGCTATCGCCCGATCTAACCCGGAATGCCACCACGTAAGCGAAGCGGCGACGGCCTCACCGCACAGAACCTGATCGAGCTGACCGAGGCACTCGCCGCGGGCAAGCGCGCCACCGTCTATCTGATCGAACCCACCCCGAGCCTGAACCTGGCCGCGGGCTGTTCCGCGCGGGTGCTCTCCGTGCAGGGCACGACGCTGATACTGCGGCCGAAGGGCGTCAACGACGAGTTGCCGTTCGAGGCCGACGAGCTCCGGTTCACCCGGATCCCGCCCGTGCAGGCAAAGGCGAAGGGCGCCAAGGCTGTACCGGCCAAGGCTGCTCCCGCCAAGGCCGCGCCGGCGAACGCCGCTCCCGCCAAGGCCGCGCCGGCGAACGCCGCTCCCGCCAAGGCCGCGCCGGCGAAGGCTGCACCCGCGAAGGCCGCAGTCCCGGCGAAGGCCGTCGTCGAGACGACCCCGGCCGAGCCCGTGGCACCCGCAACCACACCGACCCGACCGAAGGCACCCGTGACCGCACCGAAGACCCCCGCATCGATGACGCTGGTGCCGAAGCCGGAGTCGGCTCCCGCGGACGGACCGGCCGCCGCGCAGGCGAAACGTGCACGCAGGCCGAAGGATCCGGCGAGCGTGAGCGTCACCCTGCACGCCGAGGCAGGCAACGAGTGGACGGTGACCGTGACCCACGGTGAGCGTCGCCCTGGCCGCGCGGCCCCCGTGTCGGCCGATGCCGTGGAGCGCGCGGTGCGTGAGCTCGGTGATCCCGCCGCCGAACAGGCGGTCGCGTCCGTGCTCAGCGCGGCCCGTGATGCCGCCGCCAAGCGGGTCGAGGAACTGAGCAGGCAGCTCGCCGAGGCGCAGAGCACGCTGGCTGCGCTCGGCGCCGACGGCGCCTGATCGAACCAGCGCCGACGGGCGCCTGATCGCAGCGGAGGTAACTCGATGCCCGTGCCCAAGAGCGTCTCCCAGCTGTTCTCGCTCGATACGCTGCTCGACGAGGAGGAGCTGGCGATCCGGGACACCACCCGCCGGTTCGCCGCGGAACGGATCCGGCCGCACATCGCGGGATGGTTCGAGGCGGGCACGTTGCCCGCGCGTGAGCTCGCGGCCGAGCTCGGCGGGATGGGGCTGCTCGGCATGCACCTCGAGGGCTACGGCTGTGCCGGGATGAGTGCGACTTCCTATGGGCTGGCCTGCCTGGAGCTCGAGGCGGTCGACTCGGGGATCCGGAGCCTGGTGTCCGTGCAGGGGTCGCTGGCGATGTTCGCCATCCACCGCTACGGCTCGGAGGAGCAGAAGCAGCAGTGGTTGCCCCAGATGGCCGCGGGCGAGGCCCTCGGCTGTTTCGGGCTGACCGAACCCGACTTCGGCTCCAACCCTGCCGGAATGCGTACTTCCGCCCGGCGGGACCGCGGCGACTGGGTGCTCAGCGGCACCAAGATGTGGATCACGAACGGATCGGTCGCCGACGTCGCCGTGGTGTGGGCACGCACCGACGACGGCATCCGCGGGTTCCTGGTCCCCGCCGACAGTCCCGGCTTTTCCGCGCCCGAGATCAAACACAAGCTGTCGCTGCGGGCCTCGGTCACCGCGGAGCTCGTACTCGAGGACGTGCGGCTGCCCGAATCGGCGATGCTGCCCGAGGCGCGTGGGTTGTCGGGACCGTTGAGCTGCCTCGGCGAGGCACGGTTCGGCATCGTCTTCGGTGCGCTCGGCGCCGCTCGCGACTGCCTGGAGACCGCGATCGACTACGCAGCCGGCCGCGAGGTCTTCGACAAGCCCCTGGCCGCCTTCCAGCTGACCCAGGCGAAGCTCGCCGACATGGCGCTCGAGCTCGGGAAGGGACAGCTGCTGGCGCTGCACCTGGGGCGGCTCAAGGACCGCGATGGGTTGCGGGCGGAGCAGGTGAGCCTCGGCAAGCTCAACAGCGTCCGCGAGGCCATCGCGATCGCCCGCGAATGCCGGACCATCCTCGGCGCCAACGGCATCACCCTCGAGTACCCGGTGCTGCGGCACGCGAACAACCTGGAGTCGGTGCTCACCTACGAGGGCACCTCCGAGATGCACCAACTGGTGATCGGTCAGGCCCTGACGGGCGAGTCGGCGTTCCGGTAGCCGCGGCGGGCCTTGTGCTCGCCCTCGCGGACGCGCACGCTGATCCAGGGGGCCGTGAGGCGAGCGGAGCCGGACATGGACACTGAGACGACCGAGATCGCACCGGATGTCTACCGATTCTCGACCTACGTCAGCGATGCCAACCTGGTCATGAACCAGTACCTGATCGACGGCGACGAACCCCTGCTGTTCCACATGGGCCAGCGCGCGCTGTTCCCGTTCACCTCCGCGGCGGTCGGCCGGGTGCTCCCACTCGACCGGTTGCGGTGGATCGCGTTCGGCCACGTCGAGGCCGACGAGTGCGGGTCGATGAACTCGTGGCTCGCGGCGGCGCCCCACGCGGAGGTGGCCCATGGCGGACTGAGCTGTTTCGTCCAGGTCGACGACCTGGCGGACCGGCGGCCCCGACCGTTGCAGGACGGCGAGGTGATCGAGGTGGGCGCTCGGCGCGTGCGTCACATCGACACCCCGCACGTGCCGCACGGGTGGGACGCCTGCCTGGTGTACGAGGAGACGACGTCGACCCTGCTGTGCGGAGACCTGTTCACGGCGTTCGGTCCGCACCCCGCCGTCACCGACAGCGAGATCGTCGGCCCCGCGCTGGCGGGGGAGGAGATGGGCCACGCGACGGCGCTGACCCCCGCCCTCGGCCCGACCATCCGGGGGCTGGCCGACCTCGCGCCCCGGACACTCGGGCTCATGCACGGACCCGCATTCACCGGGGACTGCGCAGGCGCGCTGCGCGAGCTGGCGGCGGCCTACGAGGATCTCCTAGAGGCAGAGGGGGAGCGACTGCGCGGGCAGTGACCGCGGCGGTTGGCTACGGTCCGAGTCGGTCAGGCGGTGAGCGCCTCGTCGACGGTCCGGTATCCGATGGGTTCGCCGCCGAGCGCATCGAGCCGCGCGTGCAGTCCGGACCGCACGGCCGGCCATTCCGCGTGGAGCACCGAGTAGATGGCGGTGTCGCGCCAGGCGCCATCCGCCCTCCGCTTGTCCCGCCTGTGCACGCCCTCGAGCACGGCGCCGAGCCGCTCGATGGCCGAGCGCGAGCGGACGTTCGCGGCATCTGCCTGGATCTTGACTCGGCCGAAGCCGCTCTCGAAGGCGAGCCCGAACAGCAGGAGCTTCGCCTCGGGATTGACCGCGCTGCCCCAGACCCGGGGGTCGTAGGCGGTCCAGCCGATGTGCGCGGATTCGGTGGCCTCGTCGAAGTCGCCGAGGGACGTGGTGCCGACGAGGGCGCCGTCGTGCGCGCCACCGCGGATCCGGACGCCGTAGACGTTGCAGCGGTCGAACTGCAGGTACTCCCTCGCCCAGGCCAGGAAGTCGTCCCGGTCGGCCCGATAGCCCGCGCTGCCGCCGCCGAAGCCGCCCGCGAACACCCGGGGGTCCGCGATCGCCGTGCAGAGCTCGGGAAGGTCTGCGGGAGAAAGGGGTTCGAGACAGATATACCGGCCGCGGAGGGGTGAAACCGGGGGTCGTACTGCTGGCATGGGCCGCAGTGTGCAGGTCTGAGGTGACGGGCCGGTGAATACAGATTTGACGCTCGGCGTCGGTCCGGTTCAGGTGTCGCGAGCCCGCCGCAGCGCGTACGCCTTGAGGCGGCTGAACCCCCGCACGCGCAGCGACCGCAGGGACCTGAGCTGGAGGTCGTCGTCGCCCTCCAACGCGGTGGCGAGCGTGGCGTCGACGAGCACGGCGCCGGGCCGGGCCGAACTCGTCAGGCGCGCAGCGATGTTCACCACCGACCCGTACACATCGCCGAACCTCAACAGGACCGGGCCCATGGCCAGGCCCACCCGCAGGGCGGGCAGGTCCACGGTGGCGAGGGCGGCATCCTGCAGCGCGAGCGCGATCCGCGCGGCGTCGGCCGGGTCCTCGACCGCGAACATCACCTCGTCGCCGAGGTTCTTGATCACCCAGCCGCGGCCCTGATTGATGACGGTCATCGCGGTCGACTCGAAGTCCTCGAGCAGGCGGGTCAGTTCGTCGATGTCGATGCGCCGGGTCAGGCTGGTGTAGCCGACCATGTCCGCGAATCCGATCACCAGGGTTCGGCTGTCGGTGCCGTCGCCCGCGCTGTCGAGGAACCGCGCGGCGTTGGAGGCGAGGTGCCTGCGCCACACGTACGACTGCAGCTTCTCCAGCGCAGGCAGCATCTGCTCGGCGACCAGGGTCGCCTGCGCCGCGACGGCGAGCACGTCGGCCTGATCGGATCCGCCCGCCTGCTTGACCCGGTCGAGGATGTGGCTGTTGAGCAGCCCGAGCTGCCACTCCGCCAGCCGCGCGAAGGACTGGCCAAGCGCGCGGGTCACCGGCACCTCCAGCTCCTGGTCGATGATCCCCATGTCGACGAGCGAGGTGATGGTGCGCAGCGCGTCCACATCCACATCGGTGAACATCGGCGTGTCCGGGTTCGAGTCCACCGCGAAGCCCATCGCCACCCAGAGTCGTTGCGCGCGTTCGAGGGGCACACCGGCCGCCGCGGTCGCCTGCCCGCGCGTGTACTTGACGTCGCCGCCGAGCAGGTTCCGCTCCACCTCGGCCTGGATCAGTGCGTATTCGGGCGGGATGGGGCGGCCGCCGGCCGTGTCCTCAGCCACACACGGCTCCGCGTGACGCCGAGCCGACCAGCTTCGAGTACTTGGCCAGCACGCCCCTTGTGTAGCGGGGCGGCAGCGGCGACCAGCCCTCCGCCCGCCGCGTCAGCTCGGTCTCCTCGACCATCACGTCCAGCCTGCCGGACGCCACGTCGAGCCGGATCTTGTCGCCGTTGCGCACGAACGCGATCGGGCCGCCGTCGACGGCCTCGGGTGCCACGTGCCCGACGCACAGGCCGGTGGTGCCGCCGGAGAAGCGGCCGTCGGTGAGCAGCAGTACGTCCTTGCCAAGGCCCGCGCCCTTGATGGCCGCGGTGATCGCGAGCATCTCGCGCATGCCGGGCCCACCCTTGGGGCCCTCGTACCTGATCACGACGGCGTCGCCCGCGGTGATGGTGCCGTCCTCGAGGGCGTCGAGTGCGGCCCGTTCGCGATCGAAAACCCTTGCCGTGCCGGTGAACACGTCGGACTCGAAACCGGCCGACTTGACCACCGCGCCGCCAGGGGCCAGCGACCCGCTCAGGATCGTGATGCCGCCGGTCGGGTGGATCGGCGAGCTCATCGCCCGAATCACCTTGCCGTCGGGGTCCGGCGGGGTGATGTCGGCGAGGTTCTCCGCCACGGTGCGCCCGGTGACGGTCAGGCAGTCGCCGTTCAGCAGACCCGCGTCGAGCAGGGCCTTCATCATCACCGGCACGCCGCCGATGCGATCGATGTCCGTCATCACGTGCTTGCCAAAGGGTTTCACGTCGGCCAGGTGCGGGACGCGGGCGCCGACGCGGGCGAAATCGTCCAGGCTCAGGTCGACGTTCGCCTCGTGTGCGATCGCGAGCAGGTGCAGCACCGCGTTGGTGGACCCGCCGAAGGCCATCACCACCGCGATCGCGTTCTCCAGCGATTCCTTCGTGATGATGTCCGAGGTGGTGATCCCGCGTCGGAGCAGCTCGACCACGGCCTCGCCGCTGCGCCGGGCATAGCCGTCGCGACGCCGGTCGGTGGCGGGGGGTGCCGCGCTGCCGGGTAGCGACATGCCCATCGCCTCGGCCGCGCTGGCCATCGTGTTGGCCGTGTACATCCCGCCGCAGGCACCCTCGCCGGGACAGATGGCCCGCTCGATCGCGTCCACGTCCTCGCGGCTCATCAGGCCTCGCGAGCATGCGCCGACCGCCTCGAACGCGTCGATGATCGTCACCTCGCGCTCGCTGCCGTCGGACAGCTTCGCGATGCCGGGCAGGATCGAGCCTGCGTAGAGGAACACGCTGGCCAGGTCGAGGCGGGCCGCGGCCATCAGCATCCCGGGCAGCGACTTGTCGCAGCCGGCGAGCAGGACCGAGCCGTCGAGCCGCTCAGCCTGCATCACCGTCTCCACGCTGTCGGCGATGACCTCGCGGGAGACCAGCGAGAAGTGCATCCCCTCGTGCCCCATCGAGATGCCGTCCGAGACCGAGATGGTGCCGAACTCGAGGGGATAGCCGCCGCCCGCGAACACGCCGTCCTTGCAGGCCTTGGCGAGTCGGTCGAGCGAGAGGTTGCACGGGGTGATCTCGTTCCAGGAGGACGCCACCCCGATCTGCGACTTGCCCCAGTCGGCGTCGCCCATGCCGACCGCCCGCAGCATGCCGCGCGCGGCGGTCTTCTCGAGGCCGTCGGTGACGTCGCGGCTGCGGGGCTTGATGTCGGGGGCGTTCGGGTCAGTGGGCACGGTCATCATCATCCTCCGGTCGGTCCGGCTGTGGGCGCGGAACGGGCGTCGCGTCCCGTCAGTGCCAGCAGGCGCACCTGCAGCGGGGCGTCGTCGGGCACGGAGACGGGAGGTGCGAACAGCCCACTGGCGCTCAGCATCTCGCGCTGCGCCTCGGCCTCCTCCCAGACCGCAGCGACCAGTTCGGGGTCGAGGGTCTCGTCGAGGCCTGCCGCCCGGGCCAGGTCCCAGCTGTGCACGGTCACGTCGAAGACCTGCTCCCGCAGGTAACGCTCGAGCGGCACGGTGCCGTACGAGAGGTGCACCAGGGTGGCGGGCGGCGCCACGGCCCACGCCGCGGTCGCGAGTCCCGAGTAGCGCCGCCACTCCGCGACGAGATCGTCGCCGAGCGGGTGCACGTGCGCCTGCGCCTTCTCGACGGTGAGTCCGCCGACCAGCGGCAGCACCCACTGCTGCTCGGTGATCACGTGGCGTACCAATTGCTCGGTGTCCCAGTCGGTGTCGGGGGTGGGGGCGGACCAGTCGGTGACCGCCTCGATCCGGGTCCCGAACTCGACGTGGGAGCGGCGTTGCAGCTCCAGCCATCCCAGCGCCATGTCACGCTCCTCCGGTTCTCACTGCCCGGCCGGTGGCTGGATCACGCTGAACACCGCGCCCTGCGGGTCCGCGACCACGGCCATCCGGCCGACCTCGGGCACGTCGAACGGCTCGGCCACCACCTTGCCGCCGGCCGCCTTGATCGCCGCGACGGTGTCGTCGGTGTTCTCGGTGTCGAAGTACACGTGCCAGTGGGCGGGGACGCCCGGCATTCGGGGCTTGGCGCAGCCGCCGACCTGATCCTCACCGACCTGGAGGACCGTGTACTGCCCGCCCTCCATGTCGGTGGTCGTCCCGGTGAGGCCGAGCACGGCCTCGTAGAACGGGAGGGCCTTTTCCGGTGCGGCGGTGATCAGCTCGTTCCAGATCAACGTACCCGCCTCGTTGACCAGTCCAGCGCCGATGTGGGTGCCTGCCTGCCACAGGCCGACCGCGGCGCCGACCGGGTCGACGACATAGGCCATCCGGCCCGACGGGTCGATGTCGAAGGGGCCTGCCAGTACCGTGCCGCCTGCGGCGGTCGCCCGCGCGGTGGCCGCGTCGACGTCGTCGACCGCGAGGTAGGTGTTCCAGACCGGCGGCAGGTCCTCGGGGACATCGGGCGGCATCGCGGAGGCCGCGGCGACGTACTCGCCGCGGAGCTTCGCCATCGAGTAGATGCCACCGTCGGCGGTCGGCATGTCCTCGAACTCCCAGCCGAAGAGCCCGGCGTAGAACGCCTTCGCGGCCTCGGGGTCGGTGGTGGACAGGTCTACCCAGCTCGGGGTTCCCTGCTTGTAGCTCGAACGGGTGGGCATTGCTGCTCCTCTCGGTCGGTGCGGGCGTGACGCCCCACGGACAACGGTTCCAGCACCCGCGACGTTTGGGAAGAGGCAACCCGACCCGAATCGGGCCGGTGTCAGATGGATTCGTCGCACCAGGCGTCGCGAATCGTTCATGGCCCGGTCGCCGACTCCGGCTGTACCGCGGGAGCCGAGATGTCACAGTGCGGTCGGCAGGCCACGGACTCCTCGTCGACCACCTCGGCGACCCCAGCCGGGATCATCGCCGCGGCGATGACCGCGCCGAGCACCAGCAGACCAGCGCAGATCAGCATCGCCACGTCGAATCCGTGCGAGAAGACGTCCGGATCGGCGAAGTCCGCGCCTGCGATCCCGGCCAGGCCCGGCAGCGCGGCGACGGCGAGCAGCTGGCTGCTGCGCGCGACTGCGTTGTTCACCCCCGACGCGATCCCGGCCCGGTCGGTCGACACCGAGGTGAGCACCGCGGCGGTCAGCGGCGCCACCAGCGCCGACAGCCCGAGCCCGAAGACGATGACGCCGGGCAGCACGTCGGTCAGGTACGAGGCGCCGGGGCCGATCCGCAGCATCAGCAGCAGGCCCGTCGCGGCGAGCAGTGGCCCGACCGTCATCAGCACGCGCGGCCCGTGGTGCTGGGCGAAGCGGCCCGCCCGCGACGAGAGCACCAGCATCAGGGCGGTGATGGGCAGCGTGGCGAGACCGGCGGCCAGCGGCGAGTAGCCGGCCGCGAGCTGTAGTTGCAGCACCAGGAGGAAGAACACCCCGCCGAGCGCGGCATACACCGCCAGGGTCACCAGGTTCGCGGCAACGAACACCCGCGAGCGGAACAGGAAAGGCGGGACCAGCGGATTGTCGGAGCGCCGCTCGACGACGACGAACGCCGCGAACAGCAGCAGCCCGAGGACGACGGGCGCCCACCGCCCGCCGATCAGGCCGTAGGTCAGCGCGCCGAGGGCCAGTGCGGCGAGCGCCGCGCCGAGCAGGTCGAGCCGGCCGTGGGCGTGGGGGTCGCGGCTCTCCGGGACGTGACGCGCGGCCACCCACACCACCGCGACCGCGAGCGGGAGGTTGATCAGGAACACCATCCGCCAGCTCGACACCTCGACGATCCAGCCACCGAGCAGCGGACCGATCGCGCCTGCGACCCCGCCGAGGCCGGACCACAGCCCGATCGCGGCGCCGCGATCGTCGGGGTCGATGGCGGCGGACAGCAGTGCGAGGCTGCCGGGGGTCAGCAGGGCGGCCCCGACACCCTGCAGGATCCGGGCCAGCACCAACAGCTCGATGCTCGGCGCCAGCCCGCACAGCAGCGAGGAGGCGGCGAACCAGACGGTGCCCCAGATGAACACCTTGCGCCTGCCGAGGCGGTCGCCGAGCGCGCCCGCCAACAGGATCAACGAGGCCAGGGTGAGGGTGTATCCGCTCAGCACCCACTGCAGGCCCGCGACATCGGTGTCGAGGTCCTCGCCGATCCGGGGCAGCGCGATATTGACGACGGTCGCGTCGAGCATGGCAAGCGAGGAGCCGAGGACCGTCGCGAGTACCACCCAGCGGCCCTTGGTCGAGCGCAGGCGGACCGTCGCACCCAGCGCGTCCATGCGCTGAACGCTACAAGGCGGCTCCGCCGCCTGTGCGCGGTTGATGAGTCCAGGGACTCGTCAACCGCGCACGGGCGCGAAGCGCCTAGCTGTAGTCGTAGAAGCCGCGGCCCGACTTCTTGCCGAGGCGACCGGCCTCGACCATCCGGCGCAGCAGAGCAGGCGGGGCGTAGTGCGGCTCGGCGAACTCGGCGTACAGCGATTCCGCCGCGGCCAGCGTGACGTCGAGGCCGACGGTGTCGAGCAGCGTGAGCGGGCCCATCGGGTAGCCGCAGCCGCCCTTCATGGCCGCGTCGATGTCCTCGGCGGTGGCGTAGCCGGACTCGAGCATCCGGATCGCCGACGTGAGGTACGGGATGAGCAGCGCGTTGACGATGAAGCCCGAGCGGTCGCCCGCCTGCACGGTGGTCTTGCGCAGGGTGTTCTTGGCGTAGTCGGTGACGGCCTTGGCGGCGTCGGGGGAGGTCACCAGGGTGGAGATGATCTCCACCAGCGGCATCACCGGCACCGGGTTGAAGAAGTGCACGCCGACGACCTGCTCGGGGCGCTGGGTGGCGCCCGCGACCTTGATGACGGGGATCGAGGAGGTGTTGGTCGCCAGGATGCCGGACGGCTTGACGATCTTGTCGAGCTTGCCGAAGATCTCGTACTTCAGCGACTCGATCTCCGGGGCGGCCTCGATGACCAGGTCGCGGTCCGCGAACTCCTCGATGTCGAGGGTCACGCGCACCCGCGCGATGGCGGCGTCCGCCTCTTCCTGGGTGATCTTGCCCTTGGCGACGCCGCGGCCGATCGAGGTCGCGATCCTGGCCTTGGCGGCGTCCGCGAACTCCTGCTTGGTCTCCAGGACGAGAACCGAGCTCCCGGCCTTGGCGCACACCTCTGCGATGCCGGCACCCATCGTGCCGCCACCGATCACTCCGACTAGCTCCACTGTCATCTCCAAACGCGTGTCGGTCGTCTTGTCTCGGGGGGTCATTCTGCTACCCGCGGGGAGCGGCCTCGGCGCCGGACCGCAGCTGGTACTTGAGGATCTTGCCGGTGGGGGTGCGCGGCAGGTCCGTGGCGAAGGCGATGTCCCTTGGCACCTTGTAGCCGGCGAGCAGGCCACGGGTGTGCGCGACCAGCTGGTCCACCGTCGCCTCGGCGCCTGGTCTGAGCAGCACGAATGCCTTCGGCCGCTCGCCCCACTTCTCGTCGGGCACGCCCACGACCGCGACATCGGCGACGGCCGGGTGCGAGACGATGGCCTGCTCCACCTCGACGGTCGAGATGTTCTCGCCGCCGGAGATGATGATGTCCTTCGCCCGGTCCTTGAGCTGGATGTAGCCGTCCGGGTGCATGACGCCGAGGTCCCCGGTGTGGAACCAGCCGCCCGCGAAGGCCTCCGCGGTGGCCTCGGGATCCCGGTAGTAGCCGAGCATCACGTTGTTGCCTCGCAGCACGATCTCGCCCATCGTCTCGCCGTCGGCGGGCACGTCGCGCATCTGCGGATCGATGATGCGCGCCGTCTCGGCCTGCAGCATGCCGACGCCCTGCCGCGAGATCAGCACCGCGCGCTCCTCGGCCGAGCACTCGTCCCAGGACTCCTGGTACTCGCAGATGGTGTACGGCCCGTACACCTCGGTGAGGCCGTAGACGTGCACGACCGTCGCGCCGAGCGACTCGAGCTGCCCGATGACCGTCGGGGACGGGGGAGCCCCCGCGGTGGTGATCCGCAGCGGCGTCGAGAGGGGATGCGCCTGTGGCGCGTCCGCGATGGTCGAGCACACCGTCGGCGCGCCGCACAGGTTGGTGATGCCGAGCGTGTCGATGGCGTCCCAGATGGCGTCGGCCCGGACCGCGCGCAGGCACACGTGGGTGCCGCCCGCGGCGGTGACGGCCCAGGGCGTGCACCAGCCGTTGCAGTGGAACATCGGCAGCGTCCACAGGTACCTGGTGTTTCCCGTGAAACCGTTGTGGAAGGTCTCGCCGAAGGAGTTCAGGTACGCCCCGCGGTGGGAGTACATGACGCCCTTGGGCTTTCCGGTGGTTCCCGAGGTGTAGTTGATCGCGATGGTCCGCTGCTCGTCGTCGATGCCCCACACCAGCGGCTGCGCCTGCGCCGCGTCGACGCTGCGCAGGAACTCGTCGTAGGCGGCGGTCGCGACGCCGGTCACCGGGTCGGCGAGGGTGATGGTCGAGTCGGGGATCTCGACGATCTCGTGCACCGACGGGACCCGGTCGCGGACGGTCGTGACCGATCCGAGGAACTCCGAGTCGACGAACAGGATGCGGGTGCCCGAGTGCTCGAGGATGTACTCGAGCTCGGGACCCGCCAGCCTCGAGTTCAGCGCGATCAGCACGCCCCCGGCCAACGGCACCGCGAAATGTGCCATCAACAGTTCCGGGGTGTTCGGCGAGAGGTAGGCGACCCGGTCGCCGGGCTCGATCCGCCCGCGCAGCGCGTGCGCGAGCTGCTCGACCTCGGCCGCGAACTCCCGGTAGGTGTAGTGCCGGTGGCCGTGGATGATCGCGGTGCGCTCGGGAAAGACGGCCGCCGAGCGTTCCAGGAAGCGCAGCGGGCTGAGCTCGGAGTGGTGGGCGGTCGGGGTGGTGGGCATGCGGCTACCTCGAGTGACGGGGCTTACAGACGGTTGTCGACGACGCTATGGCCCACTCTGCGGCGGCCGCTACCCTACGAAGTGGGTATGTGCTGATGAACGACGTGATGAGACCGAGCGACGAGGACGCGCTGCGCGGCGAGCTGCGACTCCTGCGCGGGCGCACCGCCTTCCCCGTCCTGTTCGCCGGTGCCGTCGAGAACGGCCGGATGCGGCTGTCGGGGTTCGCCGGGACCCGCAGCGCGGTGCTCCGTGGCCTGGTGATCGACGCCCGTTGCGGGCTCGGCGGTCGCGCCATGGCCGAGCAGCGTCCCGAGGCCGCCGCGGACTACTTCAACTCCAGCCACATCACCCACGACTACGACGTCCAGGTCGCCAGGGAGGGCATCGAGTCCCTGCTCGCGGTCCCGGTGGTGGTGCGCGGCTCGACGCGGGCGGCGATCTACGGTGGGCTGCGGTCGAGACAGCCGATCGGCGACGTGATGGCGGGCGAGGTGATGCGGTCCGCGTCCCGGTTGGCGAGGGAGATCGAGATCCGCGACGAGGTGGACCGCCGTGTCGCGCTGCTCGCCTCGGCCGGTGCGGGGCCAGCGACGCCGCGCGGTGCGGCGGAGTCCGAGCGGATCATCGAGAGTTATCTCGCGCTGCGCGGCCTCGCCGGAGAGGTCGAGGACGAGGCGGTCGCCGCGCAGCTGCGCGCGGTCGAGGAGACGCTGCGGTCGCTGACCGGCTGCGGTCCGGATCCGTCGGTGACGCTGTCCGCGCGCGAGTTCGACGTGCTCTCACACGTCGCGCTCGGCTGCCGCAACGCCGAGATCGCCGATCGGCTCTCGCTCAGCGTGGAGACGGTGAAGACCTACATGCGCAACCTGATGGCCAAGCTCGAGGTGAGCAGCCGCCACGAGGCAGTGTTCGAGGCAAGGCGCCGGGGGCTGCTGCCCTGACGCGTGCCTCCCGATCCGGGAGGCATATTCCGATCAACCCGTTCGAGTCCGGGCATGAGTCCATCTTCGCTCTTGACAGACACTGTCATGTTTAGAGATGCTGTCAATTAGCGATGACATCGCAGACGACATCGCTGGTGGGTTCGGTATCCGGGTTTCTTCGTGAGTGGAAGGCATTGACGATGTCGCTACGTGAGAGGCAGCGCCTCCAGGTTCGTGCGGACCTGCAGCGTGCCGCGTTCGAGTTGTTCGCCAGGGATGGCTTCGATGCCGTGACGACCGAGCAGATCGCGACGGCCGCGGGGGTGTCGCCGAGCACATACTTCCGCCACGTGCGCAGCAAGGAGGACCTGCTGCTGGAGCCGGTGCACGAAGGTGGAGCCGGCATCGTGGCGCTCGTGGAACAGCGCCCGGAATCCGAGCCGGCCGACGAGGCGCTCGCGCGGGCGATCCTGGCCCGCTCGACCACCCTCACCGCGGCGGAGATCGATCCGTGGCGTGCAGCCTTTCGGACCGCGCCCCACCTGATGGACCGCGTCACGCTGATCGCACCCGAGCACCGGGCTCGGCTCGTCGAGCTCGTCGCACGGCGTATGGGTTGTGATCCCAAGATCGACAGTCGCCCTGGCCTTCTCGTGCACCTGATGCTCGCCGCCGCGGAGTTCGGCTACCGCCAGTGGATACGCAGCCCGCAGAACCGTGGGGCGTCGCTTCCCGTCTGCGTCGAGGGGGCGCTCACCGCGGTCCTCCACCCCCGATGGGCAGCCGCGGACGGCGCCGAGGGTGAAGGGGTCGAAAGCTGATGATTCGCAATCTGATTCCAGTGAACGGACATACGGAGGTTTCGAAATGACAGAGTCGACCGTCGCGGCGCGAGACAGCGCGGACAGCATCGTCGATCTGGTCGTGGTGGGGTCGGGCGCGGCGGGGATGGCTGCGGCCATCACCGCCGCGAGGCACGGTCTCACCACGGTGATCGTCGAGAAGTCGGAATTCTGGGGCGGCTCGTCCGCGCGGTCGGGTGGCGGGGTGTGGATCCCGGGCAACTCGGTGTTGCGCAGCCAAGCGCCCGCGGACGATCGCGAGGCGGCGAGCGACTACCTCACCAGCATTGTCGGGGAGGACGCCGACGCGGATCGTATTGCCGCGTATGTGGATCGCGGGCCCGAGGCCCTCGACTTCCTGATCGACAACTCGGCGCTGAAGCTCGAATGGGTGCAGGACTACTCCGACTATTTCCCGGAAGCACCCGGCGGCCGGGCCACCGGGCGTTCGTGTGAACCGGCACCGTTCGATGCGCGCGCCCTGGCGGATGAGGATCTGGCCACGCTGCATCCGCCCTATATGAAGGCGCCACTCAATGTCGTGGTCCAGCAGTCCGACTACCGGTGGCTCAGCACCGGGCTGCGGAGCTGGCGTGGCCCTCAGCGCATGCTGAAGGTGGGTGCTCGGTCGATGCTGGCCAAGGTGCGTCGACAGAAGCTGCTCGGTCTTGGCCCGGCACTGATGTCGCAGTTGATGATCGGTGTGCGCGCCGCGGGCGTGCCCGTGCGGCTCAACACGGCGATGACGGACCTGATCACCGACGGAGCTCGGGTGGCCGGTGTGGTCATCGAGAGCGACGGAACCCGATCGCGCCTGCTCGCTCGCCGTGGGGTGGTGCTCGCGTGCGGCGGGTTCGACAACAACGGTGCGATGCGGGAGAGGTACCACCGCGCGCCCAGCAGCGCCGAATGGACTCTTGGCGCCCCCACCAACACCGGCGACGGGATCAATGCCGCGCTGCAGTCGGGTGCGGCGATCTCGTACATGGACGACGCCTGGTGGGCCCCGTCGATCCCGTTGCCGAAGGGCCCGTGGTTCGCCCTCGCCGAGCGGTCACTGCCCCGCAGCCTGATGGTCAACGACCGGGGACAGCGCTTCATGAACGAGTCCCTCCCGTATGTCGAAGCGACCCATGCGATGTTCGGCGGCCCGTATGGGCAGGGCGACGGCCCGGCCGAAAACCTCCCGGCGTGGCTGATCTTCGACCAGACCTACCGGAATCGGTATCTGTTCGCGGGTGTCCCCGCCCGTAGGCCGCTGCCGCGATCCTGGCTGCGATCGGGAGCGATCGTCACCGCGGGGACGATCGCAGAGCTGGCGCTCGAGATCGGTGTGCCCGAGGACTCCCTCACGGGGACGATCGAGCGGTTCAACGCCCACGCACGCACGGGCACCGACCCCGACTTCCACCGCGGGGAAAGCAAATACGACCACTACTACGGCGACATCACCAACAAGCCCAACCCCAGCCTCGGCGAGCTGACCAAGGCGCCCTTCTATGCCGCGAAGATGGTGCCGGGAGACCTGGGAACCAAGGGTGGCGTCAACACCGACAGCGCAGGCCGGGCGCTGCGCGAGGATGGGTCGATCATCGAGGGGCTCTACGCCGCGGGCAACACCAGCTCGCCCGTCATGGGCCACACCTATGCCGGTCCCGGCGCGACCATCGGTCCCGCGATCGTGTTCGGCTACCTCGCGGCACTCGACGCGGCCGGCCGCTCGTCAGGAGATGAGTCCTAGGCTCAGGCTCAGGCGCCGCGCGCGGCGCCCGCGTGCAAGTTCTTCGCCGTCGGCGAGGTCGGCACCTGCTTGGCATCCGGGTACGTGTGCAGGACCCGGTCGGCGGTGCCGGCGGTGGTGACGGTGAACCAGTAGTGCTCGTTCTTGTAGTGGTGCTGGCGATGGTTGAGCCAGATCGCGTGGTAGATACGGGATTTCGGACGGTAGTCGCTGTGGATCAGGTAGTGCGTCCACTCGTACACGAGTCCGATCGCGCCGATGACGGTGAGGAAGGTCAGGGCGAGGCCCGGCCGGGGGAAGGCGAGCGCCGCGAGCACGGCCAGGGTCGGGATCAGCCAGACCAGGGTCTGCCAGGGAATGAAGATCAGCGGCACGTCGCGCGGGTCCGCGTGGTGTTCGCGGTGACTCCGGGCGAGCAGGGAATCGAGCGTCATGCCCGCGACGGTCTTCGGTCGCCAGTGCAGGATGCAGACGTGGATGGTCCACTCGACGAACGGGAACGCGGCCAGCATGACGACCGGCAGCACGGCGTCGCTCAGCTGCCAGTCGCCGACGACGAGGCGGCCGATCAGCGCGGTCACCAGGACCGCCGAGATCATCCAGGGGGAGGGATGTCGCCAGAATTCCGTTGCGGCGGTCCGCAGATCGACGGGCTTCCTGCCGCGCACGGGCCGTGTATCCGTGCTCATCTCGTTCCCTCCAGGCTGTCGATGATGGTGCTGATCGCGGTGGTGCCCAGCTCCAGGAGCTCGACGGCCAGGCGTTCCGCGGCGTCCTCGTCCCGCTCGGCGATGGCGTCGGCGAGGCGGATGTACGCGTCCGTTCGGCCCACTTCGGCCTTCATCACCTCGCCGAGGGCGGCCATCGTGGGTTCGTAGGCCTGACGCAGGCTGTTGAAGATCAGGCGGAAGGCGATGGAGTCGGCGCCGTCGACGACGCATTCCCAGAAGGCCAGGGCATGCCGTTGCAGGGCGACGGGGTCGTCGTCCGTGCCGAGCGCGTGAACCGCGTCCCGCAGCTGTGTGGCGAGTTCGGTCCCTGACCGGGCGGCCGCCAACCGGGCGACCTGGGAGCCGATCATGGAGCGGGCCTCGAGGACGCTGCGCACCACGGCCCAGTCGGGCTGCCCGCCACGGATGAGGAGCCTCGGCAGCAGCTCGGGGCCGCCGTGGCGCCGGAAGTCCTTGACCGATGTCGAATCCCCCTGCCGCACTTCGACGAGGCCGGAGTGCGCCAGCTTCTGCAGCGCCTCCCGGACGGCGGGACGGGAGACCCCGAGCGCTTCCGCCAGGTGGCGCTCGCTCGGGAGCGAATCGCCGGCGGCGAGCTCGCCGCCGAGGACGCGGGCGGTGATCTGTTCGAACACGGCGCCTGAGGCGGACTGCCGCACGATCGGCTCGAAGGTCATGTGACCGACGCTAGGCCTGATGTGGTCAGTGGTCAAGTGGTAAGACCAGTTGCAGCTGCGCTGCCGTGCGCGGTTGACGAGTGTCTGGACTCGTCAACCGCGCACGGGGGCCCTGCCCCTATGCCCTAAACTAAGCGGACGCTTAGAAGCCTTCGGAAGGAGAACACGATGGGGATCCTGGACAGGTTCCGACTGGACAACAAGGTCGTCGTCGTGACCGGCGCCTCGTCGGGTCTGGGGGTCGCCTTCGCGGTCGCCTGTGCGGAGGCGGGCGCCGACATCGTGCTCGCGGCCCGTCGCGTCGACAAGCTCGAGCGGACAGCCGAACTCGTGCGCAACACCGGCCGAGAGGCGCTGTGCGTGTCGACCGACATCGCCGATCCGGACCAGGCCCAGCACATGATCGATGCCGCCATGGAGCGCTTCGGCCGGGTGGACGTGCTGGTCAACAACGCCGGGATCGGCACGGCGCATCCCGCGACGCGGGAGACGCCGGAACAGTTCCGGCAGGTGATCGACATCAACCTCAACGGTGCCTACTGGGCCGCGCAGGCCTGTGGCCGGGTGATGGCGCCGGGTTCGGCGATCGTCAACATCTCCAGCGTCCTCGGCCTGACCACCGCGGGGTTGCCGCAGGCCGCCTACGCCGCCAGCAAGGCCGGGCTGATCGGACTGACCCGCGACCTGGCCCAGCAGTGGGGCACCAGAAGGGGTATCCGGGTGAACGCGATCGCGCCCGGTTTCTTCAAGTCCGAGATGACCGACTCCTACCAGGACGGCTACCTCGACAGCATGGCGCCGCGGTTGGTCCTCGGCCGGATCGGCGACCCGGAGGAACTCGCCGCCACCCTCGTCTGGCTCGCCTCGGACGCGGCCGCCTATGTCACCGGGCAGACCATCCCGGTCGACGGCGGACTGACGATCACCTGATCGTGCCGCGGTGCGGTGCAGCGGACGCGCCGCATCACCGCTGAGGAACGATCTCGCGCATCCCGCCGTGGCGTACCTCGGTCCGCACCCGGCCGTCGTGACCGAGCTCGACGCGGCCGACCCGCGCGCCGTTCTCGGACAGGATGGTGGCCGCGGTCGCCCGCCCCGCGGGCAGGACACGGGCGGTCAACGTCCCGGCGGTGATCTCGTGCAGGGCATCGATCAGCGCGGAGTGCAGTTGCGACACCAGGGCGTCCGGTCCGTCGCGGAGTCCGCCGTCGTCGAGGAGGATCACCCTGGCCCCGCGCCTCCTGGCCGATTCCACGGCGCGGCTGACCCCCTCGTCGGACGCGAGCACGGGAGCACGGAGGGTGTCGCGCAAGCGCTCCTCCAACAGTCCGCATTCCTCGCGGCATCCGTCGCCGAACTCGTCCCCGGTCGCGGACCTCTCGAGGAGCGGCCGGGCCAGCAGGTCCAACCGGGTGAGCTGGGAGTCGCGTTCGCGCAGCACGGCCTGGGTCATCGCCTCGTCCGCGGCCCGCTCGGACTCCTGCTCGCGCAGCCTGAACACCGCGGGGCCAACGGGTCGGATGCTGAACGCGAAGAACACCGACATCAGGACGGGTGCGAGATTGATTGAAGCCAAACGGATTCCGGTGCCCCATCCCTGGCCGGTCGCGTCGGACCAGGCCCCGCTGGTGAGGACCATCAGCGCGGCGCCGGCAAAGGCGTACGGCGCACGGCCGCGCACCGACATGTAGACCAGCACAGCGGTCACCGCGCGAATCTGCCAGGCGGAGTCCAGAGTCCAGCCCGGCACGGGCAGCTGCCACAGGACCAGTGCGCACGCGACCGGTCCGAGAGCGGTGAGTGCGAGCGTGTAGGCCATCGGCAGCGGGTCCCCGGGGACGGCGATGATCACCACCGCCGCGGCAGTGACCAGCACGGCTGCCAGGACGATCGGCCAGACATGCTGCACCCCGTCGAGATTGGCGAGGGCCGCCAGGGTGAAGCTCAGGCAGAACAGAGCGGCGAGCACCTTCGCCGCCGGACGGTCCATGCCGAGCAGCACGCGCACGTCGCGCACGTCGCGCGGCGGGGCCCCGCTCACGGCGCCGCCCATCGGAGCGTGACCTGGGTACCGCGGTCCGGGACCGAGTGGATCTCCGAGGTGCAGCCGGCCGCTGTCATGCGCGCACTGATGCTCACGCTGATCCCCAAGCGGTACTGCGGGACCCGGGCCGGATCGAAGCCGCGGCCGTTGTCGGCGACAAGCATCCGCAGGCCCTCGGTGTCCACGTCGATGATCACCAGTCGGTCGGCCTCCACCTCCGGGTGGTCGGCGTGCCGCAGGCTGTTCCGCAGCGCCTCGGCAGCGGCGGAGGCCATCGCGCGCGCGACCTCCCTGGGAACGGTCAGCGTCGCGTCCCGGACCTCGAGGTCGACGGACGCGTCCTCGTCGACCTCGACCAGCGCGGTGCGGATCAGCGCAACCGCGGCGTCCACGTCGAGGTCCTCGGTGGCGACGTCGCTGACGCGTAGCCGATCGAGTTCGGCCAGTGCGACGGCCGACTGCCCGCTGAGATGATCGGTGTTGCCGTGCCGGGAGATGCCGAGCAGCGTCGACATGATGCGGTCGTGGATGAGCCCGTCGAACCGCTTGCGTTCCACGTACCGCGCGGAGGCGGCGGCGGTCGCCGCGGACTGGCGCTTGGCTGCGGCGAGGGTGCGGTCGAGGGTGCGTCCGGACTGGACGGCGGCGATGGTCGCGACGACGAACAGGCTGTTGGTCATCACAACGTAGAAGGTCTCCGCCAGCAGTGGACTCTGTGAGTCGCCGCGGGTGACGTGACGGATCACCTCTGCAGTGCTCGCGCTGACCACGAGGAACAGCACGCTCGGCGCCGGACGCCAGCCCAGCGCCGCCGCCATCGCCACCAGACCGGGGATCGCGGACATCCACACCTCGCGGGTCGGCGAGATCTGTCCCTGCAGCGCGACCAGCCAGCCGGCTGCCGCGAGGAGGTAGGTCGCGGCGCAGAGCGAGCCGAGACCGCGAACCCAACGGAGGTCCTTGGCGAAGCTTGCGGGCCACAGGGCGAGTAGGGGAACGAAGACGACAACCGCGGCCACCGGGGTGTACCACGGTGCGAGTTCACGGGACTGGATGATGAGGATGGGAATCAGCACCACGCAAAAGACCAGCGCTCCGGCACCGATCACGCGGGCAAAGGTGCGGATGATCTTTTCTTCGGCGGTGCCGATCCGATTGACGCGTCTCGTCATCCGCGTCGGCGGTCCGTCATCAACGCGGGTACTGCCGTGGGCCGATTCACAGCTCGTCGAGCGAGATCAACTCGTCCTGCACGGCGCGGGCGACGAGCGCGGCCTTCGTCGGGGCCGAGCGGCCGACCTGGTTGTACTTGGCGCGGATGCGTGCGAGATGGGTGTTCACGGTGCCGACGGACAGATACAGGTCGGCGGCGACGGTGTTCTTGGAATCGCAGCGCAGCCACTGGAGCAGCACCTCGACCTCACGCGGCGACAGCGACGGCCTGCGCAGGCTGCGCGGTTCCGGTCGCGCCGCGGGTGCGTGCGCATGGTGGTGCTGTTCGTCGACTGCGGCTCTCATGTCACGACCCCCGGGCGTACGCGGCTGGCCGAGGGCACGACCCCTCGTCGCGGGCCCTCCTTGCGGACCGAGGCTATGGGGTGGGACGCGATCTGCCGAGACGGCAGTTTCCTGCCCATGAAACCAGGGGCACGGTTAGCCGAGCGAAGCTTCGGCGTCCGCGGGGTGGCCGTCGTGGTCGAATTCGGTGCGCCGAACCCGGTCGGTGCTGCTGGCGAGCACCGTCGCCATCGTGGTGCGGCCGGGGGGTAGGACGCGCACCGTGATCGCCCCGTCGGTGGCCGCGGCGAGCTCGGCCGCCACCATGCCGAGGAATCGGTCGGGCGCCGCGCCCCCGTCGTCAACGGCCCGGTCGTCGAGCAGGATGACCTCGACTCCCCGGCCCCGAGCGGCGCGAGCGGCGGCGGAGACCACGGGTCCGGAAAGACCAGGGGCACGCAGGATGTCGCGCAGGTGCGCCTCGAGTAGTCGGCAGGCGATCCGCTCGTCCTCATCGAGTTCGACGCCGGTGGCGATCCGGTCGAGCAGCGGCCTGGCCAGCTCGTCGAGGCGCCGCAGCTGCCGGTCGCGTTCCTCGAGCACCGCGGAGTCGGCGGCCTCGGCGGCGACGCGCCGGACGGTCTGCTCGCGAAGCTCGAAGATCTCCTTCGCGGCCGGTCGGACGGTGTAGGCGACGAAGGTGGCCATCAGCAGTGGCGCCATGTTGATCGCCGACATGCCGAGGCCGTAGCCGGCGCCCTGCCCGGTACGCATCGCCCACAGCACGCAGCTGCCGAGCATCGCCGTCATGCCGAGCCAGCCGAGCGCGATCCGGCCGCGCACGCACATGTACGCCAGGATCGCGGTTCCCGCGCCCAGCGGCCAGGTCTGCAGCAGCCCGTCGACCGGGACGGGGACCACGGACAACACCAGGTTGAGCGCGATCGGGCCTGCGAGTGCCATTGCCACCGCAGGGCGGAACGGCAAGGGGTCTCCCTCGATCCGGACGAGGGTGATCGCGCCCGCGCTGACGACGAGCCAGGCCGCCAGCTCCGCCCCCACCGCGCCGGGTCCCGGGCTCGAGCTGAGGGAGAGCAGCAGGAAGGTCAGCACATATGCGGCGACGAGGGCCTTCGCGCCGCGCGTGTGCAACCCGAGCAGCTCGCGGACGTCCCGGGTTCCGCCCGCGATGCTCATGACGAGCTCCAGGCCAGGTGGACCCGGGTGCCTGCCCCCGGCGCGGTCTCGATCCGGGCGGACCCGCCGTGGAGCTGTCGCATTCGCCCGTGGATGCTCACGGACACCCCGAGTCGGTGTGCGGGGACCGCGGCGGGGTCGAAGCCCCGCCCGTCGTCCGCGACCAGGACAGTGATCCCCTCTCGTGCCACCGTGACCTCCACCGAGCGGGTCGCGGCCTCGCCCGCGTGGCGGTCGCTGTTGCGCAGCGCCTCCGCCAGGGCCGCGGCCAGGGCTCGGGTCGTCTCGGCCAGGACGGTGAGAGTCTCTGCGCCGTCGAGCCTTTCGACGCGCAACGCGACTCCCTCGTCCACATCGGTCGCCGCCGCGCGGAGGAGGGAGAGTGCCTCCTCGCAGCCGAAATGCTCCTGCGCACCCCGACCGTCGCGCAGGGCGTCGAGCTGGCGGAGCGTCGTGGTCGCGAGGCGGCTGACCGCGGGCGTCGCACCCAGCCGGGACGCGGCCAGCAGGGTGGACATCACGCCGTCGTGGATCAGTGCGTCGAAGCGTTCCCGTTCGACGGTGCGGGCGCGACGTGCGGCGGCGGCGGACGCCGCAGCGTGGGTGGCATCGGTGGTGGCATCGAGGACCCGGCCGGTGCGTAGCGCCATCACCGCAGCGCCGATGAAGAGCGTGCAGAACATGATGGCGAACGTGATCTCCGGAAGCAGTAGTTCCCGTGGGGCGTCCTCGTGTGCGGCGAAGTTGACGATCTGGACGGCGACGCACCCGATCACCAAGTGCGCGAACATCACCCATGTCGGCCATGTCGACACGACCGCGAGGCTCGCCAGGCCGGGGAAGGTGGCCAACCACAGGAGCTCGCCACTGGGTAGGGGCGGGCCGTTCCAGGCAAGGGGCCAGCTGAACACCGCCAGCAGGAACGCCGTCGCCGCGACCCCGGAGGCGATCCGCATGGGCCGGGTGTCGCGCCGGAACGACAGCGCGCCGGGTAGCAGCCCCGACCCGTACACGCCGGCCACGACCACGGGGGTCCACCAGGCGTCCATCCGCGGCGCCATGGATATCGCGGCAGGCAACAGCAGGATCAGGTAGGCCGCGTAGCCGGCGCTGATCAACCGCGCGACCATCCGCGAGATGTGATCGGAGGACTCGTGGCGCCGACTGTTCGCCGGTGTGGTCACGGGCGGCCGGGGTGCAGCAGCGGTGGTGGCAGCCACCCGTCCTCCACGGCCCGCTTGTAGAGATCGGTTTTGGTGCGGGCGGGCCTGCCTGCCTCGGCGTACTTGGCCCGGATCCTGGCCAGGTAGTCGTTGACGGTGTGCGGGGCGAGGCCGGTCAGGCTGGCGACGCGGGCGGCCTTCTCGCCGGAGGCGTAGAGCGCGAGCACATCTCGTTGGCGAGGGCTCAGGCCGACGTCGTGCAGGCCGGGGTCGCCGTCGATAGCGGCGGCCCATTCGGTGGTCACCACCTGCTCGCCGTTCGCGGCCGCGGTGATCGCGGCGACGACGGTGGCGGTTGGCTCGGACTTGCGCAGCACGCCGAGTACCCCGGCCTTGGCGGCGAGCCGCACCAGGTAGGGATTCTCCGCCCCCGTGAACACGAGAGTCTCGAGTCCGGCGGCCCGTAGCTGCTCGACATTCGACTTGGGGGAGGAGCCGTCGGAGAGTCGAAGATCGAGGATCACCAGATCCAGATCGACTCCGAGCGTGAGCAGTTCGGGCACGGTGGGGGCCGACGCCACGATCACGAGATCCGGTTGGTCGGCCAGCATCGCCTCGAGGCCCATCACGACGGATTCGTGGTCCTCGACTATGCCGACGCGTCGCGGGCCCACTTCGGCCACGGGGAGATGGTCTGCGTTCGACGAATTCTCGGTCAATCTGCTCCTCGCACCGGGGGTTCTCGGCACCGTGCCCATCGCGTTATCGGGCGGGCTGCGGATGACGTTAACAGCCGGCCTCGACGCTCGAGGGCTCGACCGGCATTCACCATTCCATGCGAAGTGTAATTACGTTACGTATTCGATTTGAGGCGCGGTATCCGCCGAATGAGGGACAGTCGATTCAGGGGCATGTGTAACGGATAGTGACTGGTAGGCGATGGATCTGTCCCGCTCTATCGGAAAATGGAATGGCATCTGGACAACCGTTCAAGATCATTTGGGCGATCGACCCGAAACGCCGGAAATTCGATACAGCGTTGTGATAAACACATGCAATCGCAAACCGGTTACCGGAGTCAGGCACCGCCTCACCTGCGAACCGGCCGCGATGTCGAGACCCTCTGAACGAGCACGGATGTCCGAAACCGAGCCCACCCGACCGGGCGCACGTAACCAGATCCGATCACCGACTCTCCCTGACCCCCGACGGGGGTCCGACGAAAGCTGAGCTCTTACATGAACAAGCAGACCAAGGGCGCCATCGCCGCCGGCGCGGCCGCACTCCTCCTCGCCGGTGGCGCGGGCACCATGGCCGCCTGGAACTCCTCGCAGACCGTTGGTGGCGGCGCCGTCAACTCCGGCACCTTGTCGCTGACGCAGACGGGCTCCACGGGATGGACCGAGGGCAACGGCACCGCCATCGCCGACATCTCCCAGTTCAAGGCCGTGCCCGGTGATGTCGTTGTCTACAACGCCAGCTTCAACGTCGGTGCGAAGGGTAAGAACCTGCACGCGACCCTGACGGCCGACCCCGCCACGATCACCGGCGGCGCCGAGCTCCTCGCGGCTCTGGGTCAGGAGACCACCGCGACCATTGGTGCCACACCGCTGGCCGGTGGGGCAATCACCGAGGCCAACGACGGCAGCACGGTCAACGTGAAGGTGAAGTTCACCTTCGACAACGCGACCAGCGGCACCACCGCGCAGGGACAGAGCGTCAACCTGTCCAACTTCGCCGTCAAGCTGCAGCAGAACTAGCTCCACCTCGCCTGGCCGCCATCCGGCGAGCACCCGCAGGCGTCGGTCGTCGGCCCGGCCCGCTCCCGGGCCGGCGGCCGATGCCGATGCGGGGATCGCGGGTCGGGTGATCAACCGCTTCCCGCGTCGGCATCGCTACGCACACATCGACTTTCGGCGCCGCGGCGCCCGTTGGACTGAGCAGGAAAGGCATATCAATGTCTCGTCATGAGGATTCGAGTTCGGTGTCGGGGCTGGGCGCCCGGGCGCGTTCTGTGATGTCGGGGAGAAAGCCGCGGGCGCTTGCGTCGCTGGGGATCGTGTTGGGTCTCGGTGCGATCGGGACGCTGGCGGCCTGGAGTGACACGGCGACGGCGACCTCGGGTGTGTTCAGCACTGGATCGATCGATCTGCAGCTCAACGGGGATTCCGGGTCGACCGTCGGGTTCACGACCCTGACCAAGACCGGGATGATGCCGGGCAACAGTGTCGCGGCGACGCTGCCGGTGAAGAACAACGGTTCGGGTCCGTTCTCGTACACGATGGCGGCGTCGTCGACGTCCTCAGCATTGGCGCAGTACCTGAAGGTGACGGTGTCCACCGGTACGTCGAACGGTACGGCGTGCAGCGGTGGCACGGTGATCGCGAACAACGTCGCCCTGGTGTCGGGCGGCTCGGCCAACCTGATCGGTACGGGTCGTTCACTGGCCAACGGCGTGAGCGAGACCCTCTGCTTCCAGGTGGTGTTGGACTCGGCGGCGCCGACGGCCGCGCAGAACCAGACGGTCAACACCTCCTTCAACTTCAACGCGACGACGGCCTGAGCGCGCCATGACCGACCACCAGAATCCAGTGGATTCCACGAGTTCTCGCTCCGGGCGTGACATCGCCCTTAACGTGGGCGCCATCGCGGGCCTGATCTGCGTGCTGGCCGCCGCGGCGTCGTTCTTCTTCGGCATCAAGCCGCTGATCTTCCGCTCCGGTTCGATGTCTCCCGAGATCTCCACCGGGGCCCTCGCGCTCTCGAAGCCCGTGGCTGCCTCCGAGCTGAGCGTCGGCGACATCGTCAGTGTCGAGAACGAGCAGGGCACGCGGATCACCCACCGCGTGCACGAGATCGTGTCCTCCGACGGCGACAGCTCTGTGCTGATTCTCAAGGGCGATGCGAACCAGGACGCGGACATCTCCCCGTACACGGTCACCGAGGCCGACCGGGTGTTCTTCAGCCTTCCCGGACTGGGATACGTGGTGGCGTGGCTGTCTTCGCCGATCGCGATCTTCCTCGGTGGCGCTTTTGTTGGCGGCCTGATGGTCATCGCCTTCCGCCCCACCTCGGGTCGCAAGGGCGATGACGACGGGGATGCCGGCACCGGTGGCGCTTCGGCCGAGCAGGACCAGATGGTGCCGGAGCAGGATCAGGTGTCACAGCCGAGTCCGGAGACGCAGGCCGGAACCGTCTCTCCGACACAGCGTTTCGCGGTGCCGGCTCGGTCGCTGATGGCCCTTGGTGCCGCGTCGCTGGCGGTGCTCGGCATGACTCAGGTCGCAGGCACCAGTGCCGCATGGGCCAAGACGTCGGCCGCCACGAGCTCGTTCGGGTCGGCGGTCGACTTCCTGCCCGCTCCGAAGTGGTTGGGCTGCGAGAGCAACAGCAGCTACGTCCGAATGAAGTGGGAGCATCTCGGCCCGGGATACACCTACGACATCAAGTTGTATGACGCGTGGGGCGGCAGCTGGAATCCCACGATTCCGCCGAACAAGGGTGACCAGGTCTACATCGATGTGAACGCGTACAACAACGTGTACGAGACGGCCTCCTCGTCCCATATCGAGGTGAAGGCCGTGCGGAACGGGCAGGTCGGTACCGGCTGGGTCGGCGAGAAGATCTGGGCCTACACGCTCTGGAACATCAAGTGTGACGGCAATCTCTCCAGCGGACCTCAGGCGCTGATGGCTCCCGGTGGGGCCGAGGCGATGATGGCCCGAGCGGCTGCGCCCGAGACAACGACGACGGCGCCGTCGACGACGACCGCCGCGCCGACGACCGCGACGACCGCACCGTCGACGACTGCACCGACCACGACGACCGCACCGTCGACGACTGCACCGACCACGACGACTGCACCGACGACTACGACGACTGTGCCGCCGACCACGACTACGACGACCGTGCCGACGACTACGACGACCGTGCCGACGACTACGACGACCGTGCCGACGACTACGACGACCGCGCCGACCACGACGACCGAACCCCCCGCCGCGGCGGAAGCCGCTGTGGTACAGGAGTCCTCGCCGAAGCTCGGCGGTCTGAATCTGAGCAATCCGTCGCCGTCGGGAACGTACAAGGCCGGAGTGTCCGGTTCGAACGCGGTGGTGACCGATGCCTCGGGCGCCGAGGTGTTCAGCACCCCGGCGGGTGCGAACGCGATGGTGAAGTGGCAGGACGGGACCGATCGGCTGTGGATCATCGACGCCGATGCGCTGTACGTGGTCGACGGTTCGTCGGGCTGGACGAAGACGAAGGTCGACCCGAAGACCGGCGACGTGCCGGCCGCAATCGCGGAACTCGTCAAGTAGCAGCCCGCTTCGGCGCCGAATTATCCAACCCCCGACGGGGTTCCGACGAAAGCTGATCATCAGATGAACAACAAGATGAAGGGCGCGATCGCGGCTGGGGCCGCGACCGTCCTGCTGGCCGGCGGTGCAGGCACTCTGGCGGCGTGGAACTCGGGGGCCAGCATCGGCGGCGGTGGGGTGGGTGCCGGTGCGCTCGCCCTCACTCAGAGCGGCACGCCGAACTGGAAAGACCAGAACGGCGCCGTCTCCATCACCGGTTTCCGAGCGGTGCCGGGTGACGTCGTCACCTATACAGCTAGTTTCACGGTCACCGCACAGGGCACCAACCTTCGGGCGAACCTCGCCGTCGACGGCGCCACCATCACCGGCGACCCGGCGCTCAAGGCCGCGATGACGACCGCCGTCACCGCGACCGTCAACGGGGCACCGCTCCCGTCGGGCGCCGGGGGTGCCGTGATCACGCCCGCGCAAAACGGAAAGGTCGTCGACGTCAAGGTGACCTTCGACTTCGCGCAGGGAACCCCGGGAGTCACGGCACAGACCGCCCAGATCGATCTGTCCAACTTCAACGTCACTCTGAAGCAGGTGTAGGCACCATGTCGAACAAGACTCGTTGGTTGGCGATCGGTGGCGCCGCGGTCGTCGGAGTGGCGCTGATGTCGGCCCAGCAGACCGGCGCGCTGTGGAGTAAGTCCGTGGCCGTGGACGCCGGCTCGATCCATTCGGGCATCCTGGATCTGTCTGTGGGACAGGGTGGTACCACGAACTACCCGTTCTCCGCCCTGGCGGGGGCGAACTTGATGCCGGGCGCGTACGCCCAGGCGCCGGTGACCATTTACAACTCGGGCAACGTGCTGATGAAGTACCGGCTGCAGAATGCCGCACAGTCCAATGCCGCTGTGCCGCTGGAGCTTGCGGTCTCGACGGTGGGCTCCGAGTCCGCGTGTCCCGCGCAGGGTGCCCCTGCGGGCGCGACGCAGCTCTACGCCGGCGCGATGATCGGTGCGCAGGCTCCGGCCGCGCCGGAGTGGCGCACGGTGCAGCCGGGTGCGAGTGAGGTGCTGTGCCTGCGGGGCACGGTGGGGGCCGCCGCGGCTCCGAGCGCGAGCACCACCGCGACGTTCACGTTCGCGGCCGAATCCCGATGAGCCATGCGGTGCAGGACGCCGGTCCGGACACCAGCGCGTGGGGTTGGGTCAAGAGCATCGTCTCGTGGCTGCTGCTCCTTGTGCTGGTGGCGATCCTCGCGCTGACGATCGTCATCCCGCGGCTCACCGGGTCGACGCCCTACACCGTGCTCACGGGCTCGATGGTGCCCACCTATCCGCCCGGAACCCTGATCGTGGTGAAGCCTCATGACCCGACCGCACTGACGGCAGGCGACGCGATCACCTTCCAGAAGGAATCGGGGAAGCCCGAGGTGGTCACCCATCGCATCACCATGGTGCGCAAGAACTCGCAGGGCGAAACCACCTTCGTCACCCAGGGTGACGCGAACCCATCACCGGACACCAATCCGGTTGTTCCCGAGCAGGTTCGAGGCAAGGTCTGGTACAGCGTGCCCTACATGGGCTACGTCAACAGCCTCATCACCGGCAAGCAGCGCGCGCTGATGATCACGGTTGTGGTCGGCGGGCTGTTCCTCTACGCCGGATGGATGTTCGTCGGCGCGTTCCGGGAACGGTCACGCGACCAGAGCGCGTCTCCTGATCGGATGTAGTTTCGTCAGCGGGGTGAGCGGGGGTCAGGTCAGTCCCACTGCTCGTCCGCCAGCGAGGCGACCGGCTGAGGCTTGCCGATCAGGGCCAAGGCGATGAAGAAGTTGATCTGGCCGATCGCGATGGTGAGGGTGGCCAGTGCCTTCTCGTCGTAGTGCCTGGCCGCCTCCGCATACAGCTCGTCACTGACGCGCTCCTTGCCCTGCGGGGCGGGCTGGAGGACCGCCTCCACGAGGGCCAGTGCTGCTCGCTCGGCGTCGGTGAAGTACGGGGCGTCCTGCCAGGACGACACGGCCGTGATGCGCTCCTCGGACTCGCCGGCCTTACGGAGGAATCCGGTGTTCAGGATGGTCAGGTAGGTGTTGCCGACGATCTGCCCGGCGCGCAGGTGGACCAGGCTCATCGTGGCGCGGGGGACCGACTGGTTTCCCGTGGCACGGAACAGGGCGGCGCTGATGTCCTTCAGCTCCGGCACGAAATCGCCGGGGTTGGGCATCCGCGAGATGGAGGTGGTGTTCGTCATGGTTGCTGCTCTCTTTCGGTTGGCGTCTACACCTCACTGACGAACGGGGCGGCGGGAGTGTGACAGGGCCGGGAGATCTTTTTTGTTGGGCGCGAGTTCCTGACCGCCGTGGCGGGCACGGTTCACGTGAAGCAGGGGTGTGGCTGCATGGCACAGGGCACCGCGCCGACGCATCCCGTTTCCGGGTGGTCGGGCGGTGCCTGGTGGTTTCGCCTTTCAGGCGGCGAAGGTGAGTTGGTTGCGCCGGTTGTGTGCCGGCACGGGTTGTCGCCGCGGGTCGATCCAGGTGGGTGGGGTGAACCAAGGATGTCCGTCATCGCCTATCGCCACGGTCCAGTCGCCGCGGTGGATGGTGGTGTGGTGGAAGCGGCAGAGCAGCACCAGGTTTGACAGGTTGGTGGGTCCGCCGTTGGACCAGTGCTGAATATGGTGGCCTTCGGTCCAGGCGGCGGGTCGTCCGCAGCCGGGGAAGGCGCATCCGCAGTCGCGTGCGTTCAGGGCGCGGCGGAGCTTGCGGGGGATGAGGCGGGTGGTGCGTCCGACGTCGATGGGATTGCCGTCGGCGTTCATGGTGATGGGGGTGATGTCGGCGTCGCACGAGATCTGGGCGGCCAGGTCGAGTGAGATGGGCCCCAACCAGGGCATCCAGGCCGGTCCGCGGCGACGCCCCCGGTGGCCGCGTTCATGGTGATGGTGTTGGTCGGTGGTGGCGGCGAGGTCGTCGGCGTCGACGAAGACGTTGATGTGGGGTCGTTCGCCGCCTTCGCTGGGTGCCTGCCCGGAGTCGAGAAAGCTGCGGACGATGCGGGTGAGGGCG